>NZ_MLCB01000125.1 GCF_001890925.1 Planktotalea frisia | reverse complement strand
TCTGACGAAATACCATGCGCGAAAAAGGACTTGCAAAAAGGGAGCCATCCACACAAGACTAAGGTGTCTCATTGCTTGAACGAATTCTTGCCCAGTGGTCGTGTATCCGTTGAAGAGGTCGCGCGGTAATTGGCGATGAGCAAACGCACGCTCCAGCGACGTCTTTCGGATGAAGGGACAAACTGGCTCGAAGTGCTGAACGAGGCGCGCGAAGCCTTGGCTAAACACTATTTGACGACAACAAATTATGGCACGTCCGAGGTCAGTTTCCTTTTGGGGTTTGAGGACCCGAATTCATTCTTTAGAGCGTTCAAGCGGTGGGAGGATACCTCACCCGAGCTTTGGCGTTTGCGAAAAAAGGAGCAAGGCGGCTCGCTACACTAAACCTTGGCTGGTTTGGCGTCTTGGGCAGGTATGTTGGCGCGTCAAGCGAGTGTTGAACGCGCGAATGTATCGTAGGATTGACCGGTCTGTTTACCCCAGAAGGAGCACCTGACAATGGCCCGCTTAACCCGTTCTATGTATCACAAAGACCTTCAGCCAGCTTATGGTTTGGGCCGAGCGGTGACTTGGATAGGCCGTCGCAATTGGGGCCTGCGCATGATGCATCGGTTCATGATGCTGCCCTTGGTTGGCAACAATATCGACGGTGTCGATTGCACTGAAATTTACATCCCAAGCGTGGCAACCGCAGGGCATAAAATCCGTGCGCGCGTTTACAAACCAGCAGGTGCAAAGGGCCCGCTTCCTGCAATGCTGTATGCCCACGGCGGTGGGTATCAGGTTGGTGTGCCAGAACAGGCCAATCCGTTCTTTGAGGATGTGATCAAACGGCGGGATGTAGCCATTATTGCGCCTGCTTATCGGCTGTCCTTGCAAGGTCATCCATATCCAGACGGGTTGAACGATTGCTATGACACGTTGCTGTATATGAAAAAGAACGCAGCCGATCTTGGCATCCGCAACGACAAGTTCATCATTGCAGGCCATAGCGGTGGTGGCGGGATGGCCGCAGCGGTGACGTTGAAAACCATTGATACACAAGCCGCTGACATTGCCTTTCAGATGCCGATCTATCCGATGCTGGATCACAGGAAGAACACGAAGTCCGCGCGCGAGATGGTCGGGACCGCCGTTTGGGACTGCCGCTCAAATGCTTTGGCTTGGGAAAACTATCTTGGCCATTTGAAAGGCAACATTCCCGATCATGCGTCCCCGGCCTTGCGACAAGACCTGTCCGGCATGCCGCCCACGATCAGCTGGGTCGGTGATATGGAGCCATTCAAAGATGAAACAATCACGTATATGACGGCCCTCGAACACGCTGGAGTGCCAACCAAATTCAAGCTCCATCAAGGCGGTTTTCATGGGTTTGAGACAGTTCTGCCGAAAGCCGGTGTGTCCATAGAGGCCAACGAATTCCAAGTCAGCGCGTTCGCAGAGTTCTACGACAAGTATCTGTAAGCAGCATCTATGAAACGGTCATTAGTGCAGCCGCAGCGAAAGCACAGTTTGGTCGGCAATGCTGGCCTTCCAAACCTGCACAAGAAACAACCATTCCACCCATCCGAGCAACGGAGGTTTCCGCCCCAATGCCATCGAAGCTGAAACAAGTTCAGAAAATAAACGCGTACGGAGGGCCTATAAGCCGGATTTTGTCCAATGCGGCCCTCTCGAGCCGCAAATAGATGACCATTCATCTTAGCACTGGATTACCCCAGCGCCTCTAGCTGCCAACCCGGATGCCTCAGGCTAAAGCTTCCCTGCGCGGATATCGATTGCTCGATCACACGCGCGCAGCATCCCTATTTGGCATTGCTCCCGGTGGGGCTTGCCGTGCCGGTCCGGTTACCCGTCCCGCGGTGCGCTCTTACCGCACCGTTTCACCCTTACTTAAGTCGAAACAAAAGCGGTTTCTTCTCTGTGGCGCTATCCCTCAGGTTACCCTGGCCGGGCGTTACCCGGCACCGTTGCTTCATGGAGTCCGGACTTTCCTCGGCCCAATTAAGAACCGCAGCCATCCAGCCTTCCGTACGCTGGTGTCGCCTAACTTGTGCCAACCCATGGGTCAACTGCGAATCGCGCAGCAAGCGACGCAGCATCGCGTTGGTCTGCAACAGTTTCCGCCCCCTGACGCCAAGGAGCAAAGCGCAAGCGGAACGCATTCAAACACGCCTCAACACCAAACTCAGCAACGCTGTAGCCCAGCGCCTGTAAACTATCGGTTAATGGCTGTTCTTGCGCCTCAGAGGGCCACACAGACAGCCCCCCCAGCGCCAACCGGCACCAGTCAAAACGCGCGCCGGGATCACCTTTGCGCAAAGGCGCCATATCCGAATGCGCAATCACATGATGCATAGGAATATCCCAACGACGCAGGATCGCATCCAGCAGCTCTTCCAAAGAATCCATAAGCGGCGCAGAGAAGGGCGAGAAACCATCGTTATCCAGCTCGATCCCGATAGAGCGCGAATTGATGTCATCGCACCCTGCCCAGCGCCCTGCCCCTGCATGCCATGCACGCGCAGCTTCATCGACCATCTGCGTCACAACTCCGTCGCGCGCAATCAGGTAGTGCGCAGAAACTTCGCGCTCAGGATCACAAAGCAAGCAAATCGCATCCTCGGCGCTTTGCATCGCTGTGTAGTGAAGCACCACCATATCAGGTTTGAGAATGCCGCCTTTGCGCGGCCCACAATTGGGCGATGGACGCTGTAGGGCCGCGCCCATCGAATGATCAACCGCTTACTGCATTGCGAAAGGGTGCCGGATCCCATGCGCAGGCGAAACCATCACCATCGGGATCCATACCACTGCGATCCTTCACAGGACCGCCAGCAGCCAAGAATTCTTGTTGCGCTTGATCTTGAGAGGCAAAACCAGAACACGCGCGCTGATATTTGCGTTCAGCATTAAAACCGTTGCGTCGATAGACCCGCTGGCCTTTGGCGTTCTTTGCAGCAAGTGCAAATGCAACAATGTTCGGCCCTGCATTGCCTTGTCGCGTGGGCAGTGCCGTTGGCTGGATCACTTGATATTGTTGTTGGTTCTGCGCGCGTTTCGCGGCGTCGCCCTCGATCGAGCGCTGGCCAGAAACCGCGTTAAAATCATTCTCAGCACTGATGCCACCCGCACGCAGCACAGGCGCTGCATTGGTCGGGCTTGCGTTCACCGTTGCTTGTCCCGACGTTGCTTGCGCAATTCCAGACGCAGCAGCAGGCGCAAGGCTTTCAGAGCTTACCGCTTGCGGAGGCGGCAACGCCCCACCGCCCGTCAGAGCCGCGTCGCGCGCAGCTTGTGCACGTTCGAACTCATTATAATCACCAAAGCCAACACCAGCACCGCTGTCGGGGATGGTGGGGCTACATGCGCTCAGAGCAACGAGTGCGCCCAGCGCAAGTGTCGGAAGAAAAAACCGCTTCATTTTAGATGTGCCTCGAATGTCTTTTTGGGGCGTTTACCACCATTTGCTTGGTTTTGCTACAAAACCCGCGGATTGCTCGAGCGCATAGGCGGTATTTAGCAGATCACCCTCTTCCCACGGCTTGCCAATCAGTTGCAGCGCAAGCGGAAGACCATTCGCGTCAACACCCGCAGGCACCGCAATACCTGGCAGACCCGCAAGGTTCACAGTGACCGTAAAGACGTCATTAAGATACATCTGAACCGGATCTGCGTCCTTCATTTCGCCAAGGCCAAAGGCCGCGCTTGGGGTTGCAGGCGTCAGGATCGCATCGACGCCAGTGGCGAACACATCATCAAAATCTTTCTTGATGAGCGCACGCACGCGACGCGCGCGGTTGTAATATGCATCATAAAAACCAGCGCTCAAAACATAGGTGCCGATCATTACGCGACGCTGCACTTCTGGGCCAAAGCCTTCGGCGCGGGTCTTTTCATACATCTCTGTGATGCCGTCACCTGCATCCAGCTTGGCGCGGTGTCCATAGCGCACACCATCATAGCGCGCGAGATTCGAGGACGCCTCCGCAGGTGCGATCACGTAGTAAGCAGGCAATGCGTATTTTGTATGCGGAAGCGAGATATCAACAACCTTAGCGCCCGCCTCTTTCATCATAGCAGTGCCGTCAGCCCAAAGCTGCTCGATCTCGTCAGGCATACCGTCCATGCGGTACTCTTTCGGGATACCGATGGTCTTGCCTTTGATATCACCCGTCAACATCGCTTCAAAATTCGGAACAGGCAGGTTCGCGCTGGTGCTGTCTTTTGCATCGAATGAACACATGGCCTCTAGCATGATCGCCGCGTCGCGCACGTCTTTGGTCATAGGACCCGCTTGATCCAAGGACGATGCAAACGCAATCGTGCCCCAACGTGAGCAACGCCCGTAGGTCGGCTTGATCCCAGTAATGCCCGTAAAGGCCGCAGGCTGGCGGATGGAGCCACCAGTGTCCGTGCCCGTCGCCGCGAGGCAAAGATCAGCCGCGACCGCAGAAGCAGACCCGCCGGAAGAGCCACCAGGCGTGAGATCTGCTTCATCGCCGCTGCGACGCCAAGGGTTGACCACGTTGCCGTAGACAGAGGTCTCGTTGGAGGACCCCATCGCGAATTCATCCATGTTCAGCTTGCCCAGCATCACTGCGCCTGCGTCAAACAGGTTTTGGCTGACAGTGCTTTCGTATTCCGGCTTGAAGCCTTCCAGAATCGCCGATGCCGCCTGAGACGGCACACCTTTGGTGCAGAACAAATCCTTGATACCAATCGGCAAACCGCACATGTCAGGAGCATCGCCTGCTGCAATCCGTGCGTCCGCGGCTTTGGCCTGCTCAAGCGCGATCTCTGGTGTGTGATGCACAAATGCATTCAACGCGCCTGCGCCCTCGATAGCTTTCAAATGCGTCTCAGTCAGCTCAACGGATGTGGTTTCGCCCTTGCGCAGCGCATCGCGTGCGCCAGCCAGCGTCAATTTAGTGAGATCAGACATTATTCAACAACCTTTGGAACTGCGAAAAATCCTTCGCGCGCATCAGGCGCATTCTTGAGAATTTTTTCCTGCTGATCACCGTCCGTGACCACATCGCTCCGGCGATAAAGCCGCTGCGGCGTCACAGATGTCATTGGCTCAATGCCCTCAACGTCAACTTCATTGAGCTGCTCGATAAAGCCCAAAATATTGGTGAATTCCTGCGCCAAAGCGGGCAGTGCTTCTGGCTCTACCTTGATGCGCGCCAGTTTGGCGACGCGCGCGGCGGTTTGTTCATCAATGGACATTGGGCAAGTCTCCACAATAGCAAGTTGCGCTAGCGTTTAGCGCCCACGCCGCGCACTCGCAAGGGTGCAAGAGTTTGCAATTCTCAAATTGCCAAACCCTGCTAGCCTCTGCGTGTCAAAAAGGAAGGTAACACTATGAAAATCATCCCCCTCGGTCATTCCGGCTTTCGCATTGAAATCGAAGATCAGGTCTTGCTGATTGATCCTTGGCTCACAGGCTGCCCTGTGTTTCCTGAAGAGCGTCGCGCAGAGGCGATAAAGGGGGCAACGCACGTGCTTATTTCGCACGGTCATTTCGACCACTGCGCCGATGGTTTTGATGTTGCCAAGGAACTCGATATTCCAGCCGTCGGGATCTACGATCACATGGGTTTCATGGAGGGCAAACTCGGCATCAAAACCGTTGGGTTTAACAAAGGCGGTACCGTGCAGCTTGGCAAAGTGGCTGTCACAATGGTTACCGCTGCGCATTCCAGCACCTATAATTCCGACGATGGCCCCATGTATGCAGGCACCGAGAGCGGGTTCATGATCGCAGGCGAAGGCAAGGTCATTTACTTTAGCGGCGACACGGATGTGATGATGGATATGGAAATATTCGAAGACCTGCACCATCCAGATATCGGTATTCTGTGCGCTGGTGGGCATTTCACGATGGACATGAAGCGTGCCGCCTATGCTGCGAAACGGTTCTTCAACTTCAGCACGGTGATCCCATGTCACTACAACACTTTCCCTGTGCTCGAGCAAAGCGTACAGCCGATGATTGATGCCGTTCCAAACGCAAAGGTAATCGAACCTGAAGTGCTTGTCGCGATTGAGATTTAAAGTCCTGCAATGGAAATCATGTGCTTAAACGGTTGGGGCGGCAAACTGCATGAGGTGCTGTTGCCCTACCTGAACACTGCGACACCCGACGTGCTGTGTTTACAAGAAGTTGTGCACAGCCCGACCAGTGACAAAGACTGGCTCACCTACCGTGACGGTGACCATGTCCTGCCACAACGCGCGAATTTATTTCGCGATGTGTGTCGTGTGCTGCCCGATCATCACGCCATTTTTTGCCCACACGCTCAGGGCACTCTTTGGGATGGAGAGATGGAATTGCCGTCCCAATTTGGCATCGCGACCTTTGTGCACAAATCCTTGACCATCATCGGCCAAACCCAAGGTTTCGTTCACAAAGACTACTCTCCCAACGGCTATGGCAGTCACCCGCGTTCGCGAAACGCACATGGTGTGCGGGTCTATGACGACAATGCATGCCGCGCTGTGAGTATCACCCATATGCACGGACTTCGCGACTTGCGCGGGAAAATGGACACCCCAGATCGCGCAAGACAGGCGCAAAAGTTTCTCGACGTGAACCAGCAACTTTCCCAATCAAACGACATCAGCGTGCTTTGCGGCGATTTCAACTTGGAGCCCGAGAGCGAAACCCTCACCATCCTCGCGACTGCGGGTTTCACAGAGCTGGTCAAAGCACACGCTTTTCCCACGACGCGCACATCGTTTTACAAAAAATCTGACAAATTCGCCGACTACATGCTGATCAACTCTTTTACCGCAGTGAAAAAATTCGAGGTTATCAACAAACCTGAGGTTTCAGATCACTGCCCGTTATTCTTGCACATTTAGCATCACGGACCTGTCAGCTTGACGTAACGTACAACCGCGTCAAATAGCATTGCTCCTCCCAAACAAACCGCTAAGCTGAATTTTCAACAGAGAGCGTCCCCCACCCAATAGATCGCAAAGCGACGTCGTGATGGGGGCAAAAACAAGGTTTTGATCGGCCATGCTAAGCGTATCGGACTTGCATCTATCCTTCGGCGGGATCAAAGCGCTGCAAGGGGTCAACTTTGAAGCCAAAGAAGGCGAGATCACAGGTGTGATTGGCCCCAATGGCGCGGGCAAAACCTCCCTTTTCAACGCGATCTCTGGCTTTTACGCGCCTGACAAAGGCACCGTGACCTTCGATGGCGACGACATCACGGGTATCTCGCCGGACAAACGCGCGTCGCTCGGAATGGCGCGTACATTTCAGAATATTGCGCTCTTTCGCGGCATGACCGTGCTCGATAACATCAAACTTGGTGGTCATACGCGGCTCAAGACCGGTCTTTTCTCCGCGTTCAAGTATTTCGGCTCTGCGCGTGCAGAAGAGTTAGAACTGCGCCGCGACATCGAAGAGCGCGTGATTGATTTCCTAGAGATCGACCACATCCGTAAATACCCGATCACGATGCTCTCTTATGGTCTTCAGAAACGGGTTGAATTGGCACGCGCGCTGGCGATGCGCCCGCGCGTTTTGCTACTTGATGAGCCGGTCGCGGGCATGAACCGTGAAGAGACCGCAGACATGGCGCGCTTTATCTTGGACGTGCAGGAACAGTTCGGCACAACCATTCTGCTGGTAGAGCATGACATGCATATGGTTATGGATATTTGCAGCCACATCGTTGTGCTCAACTTCGGTCAACAAATTGCCTCTGGCACCCCTGCGGAGGTGTCGCAGAACCCCGCGGTCATCGAAGCTTACTTGGGCGCGGCAGCGTAAGGATCGATCATGGGACAGTTTATTCAATTCGCAATTAATGGCCTGATGAGCGGCGCAATCTACGCGCTGATCGCTGTGGGCATCGTGTCGGTGTATAAAGCCACGAAAGTGGTGAACTTCGCGCACGGTTACCTGATCATGTTCGGCGCTTACTTTTATTTTACCTTCGCCGTGATCATCCCGGGAATGGAGGGCGCGCCAGCTTGGCTCGCCTCTTGGAAGCCTGCTTGGATGGTCGAAATGCGAGAAGGTTTGACAATGTTCTCGCCGCTCGGCGCTGTGCTCGATTGGGCGGCGAATATACCGCGCATCGTCTTTGGTTTGCTCGGTGCGCTATTCTGTAACGCGCTTCTTGGCCTGCTGGTGGAACGTACATTGATGCGTCCTCTGATGGGTCAATCGGTCTTTGCGATGATTATGGTGACCGTTGGCCTCATCTCGATCCTTTCGGGCGCTGCATCTTTGATATGGACTGCGGACGCTGCGTTCGTGCCGCATATCGCGCCGAATACGCCGATCCGTTTTGAATTGTTCGGCACGATGATCTTCCTCTTTGGCGCGGACATTGTGAATATGATCATCGCTTTGCTCATCTTTGGCGGTATCGTAGCCATGGTGAAATTCACCAAAGGTGGCGTCGCGATCCGCGCTACAGCAGAGGATCAATCGACGGCCTATTCCATGGGTATTTCTGTCCCGAAAGTATTTTCGCGCGCATGGGTACTGGCTTGCACCACCGGTGCTGTTGCTGGCGCGATCCTCGCGACGCGTAACGGTATTTCACCATCGCTTGGCCTGTTTGGTTTTTCGGTGCTCGCTATTGTCTTGATGGGTGGCCTTGATAGCTATGTCGGCTGTTTCATCGCCGCAATGAGCGTTGGCGTGCTGGAAGCGATGACCCAATGGAAACTCGGCGGTGAGTGGGCAGAGATTGTGCCCTACGTGGCCGTCTTGGTCGTCATCATCTTCCGTCCACACGGATTAATGGGTCAAAAAGAAGTTGAACGCATATGATTAACGGCAACCTCAAAGCCACCTATGGCGCGGATGAGCGGGTTCTGAACAACCGCAACAAGCAGGCATTTGTGATCATCAGCATCGCCTTGCTGGCAATCTTCCCTTTGTTTGCTGACGACTATGCGGTCCTTATGGCGTGCAAAATGGGGATCCTTTTGATCGCTGTCGTTGGGGTGAATGTTTTAACAGGATACACAGGTCTTGTGTCCTTGGGCCACGGCGCTTTCGTTGCCATCGGCGCATATGCGACGGTGATCCTGAGCAATGCATTCAGCGGCCTGCCCGCTGGCATCTTGCCGTTCATTGTCGTGCCGCTGGCTGTTATTATCTCAGCGCTCATCGGCATTGTCGTAGGCCTGCCCTCTTTGCGGGTTAAGGGCCTCTACCTTGCGGTGGCCACCCTCGCCGCCAGCTTCATTGTGAAATTTCTGATCGAGCAAGATCTCTTTAAGGATTGGACCGGCGGCGTTGTCGGGATCAACACACCTGTGCCGAACCTGCTAGGTTGGGAGCTGGACACCAAGCGCGAAATGTATGTGCTGATCACCACTCTCGCAGTTGTCACACTTCTTGCGGCGCAAAACCTGTTTCGCACCCGCGTTGGTCGCGCCTTTATTGCCATCCGTGACCGCGATTATTCTGCTGAGATCCTCGGGATTTCCCTACTGCGCTACAAGCTTATGAGCTTTGCGATTTCTGCGGCCTATTGCGGCTTGTCCGGCGCTCTGTTCGCCTATTTCTACGCACGCATACTGCCTGAGCAATTCAGTCTTGATCTGTCGCTCGAGCTGGTTGCGGCCCTGATCGTTGGTGGCATGGGACGAACGATGGGGCCTGTCTTTGGCGTATTCTTGGTTCTGCTGGTCCCTGAATTGATCAAGATTGGCATGGGCGCGGCGACTGGTGGTAGCCTAGAATTGGCGCGCTACACTGCCCCTGTCCAAGAAATCGTCTTTGGTCTTTTGCTGGTTTTCTTCTTGTTGAAAGAACCACTTGGGATCAACCAAATCACCGACCGCATACTGCGCTCTGCAAACCGTTGGCCGTTTGCGCGTGGATAACAACATCAAAGGCCACCACTTAGGGAGACACTTTATGACACTCAACAGACGTTCATTCCTTGCCACAGGCGCCGCTGCGGCGGCCGTCATGGGCACACCAATGATCCTCAAAGCGCAACCCAAAGAGTATGTGCTTGGCGCGTCCTTGCCGCTCACAGGTCCTTTCGCGACTGCTGGCCAACTTGTGGCACCGGCGTTCGCATTGGCGCAGAAGTTGTTCAACGACGAAGGTGGTATCGCGGGTACGCCGATCCGTTTCGTCACAGAAGACTCCGGTTATGTGCCACAGAACACATTGGCCAACTACCAGCGCGCTTTGGCGACTGAGGGCAATGCTCTGGTTGGTTATTTCGCCGACTCCACAGGTGCGATGAAACTGATCGCGCCAGAGCTGAAAGGCGAGAATGCACGCCTGATGGGCTCTACGTCGTTCGCGTCTGAATTGGCAAACCCAGAGACGAACCCCTACCAGTACCTCTCTGGCCCGACTTATCAGGACCAGTTCGATATTTTGCTGCAAAACATCAAAGCGGCAGGTGGTACGAAGGTGGCATTTATCTATTCCAACACTGAGTTTGGTCGTGACCCGATTGAGCATGGCCGCGCGAAAGCTGCTGACTTGGGCATCGAAGTTGTGCTGGAAGAAAGCACGAAAGCGCAAGGCGCGGATATCCCGACACACGTCACCAAGCTCGCACAATCAGGCGCAGAGCACTGCATCTTGCAAGGCTACGTCACAGGCGTTTGGCCACAGTTGATCGGCGGCGCACGTCAGTTCGGTTTGCCTGTACAGTTCCACGGCACCTTCTGGGGCATGGAAAAGCTGATCGCGGATCGTATCACTGCAGAGGCGGGTCCGTTCCTTGCGGGCTACCAAGGCGTGATGCCCTACCGCTACTTCTATGATCGCGAAGACGCGCCGCGCTATCAGCAATATGCAGAGCTGTCCAAAGCAATGTTCGCAGGCACGCCGCTGGAAAACTACATGTCGACATGGGGTATCCAGGCGATGTGTGGTCTCGAACTGGCCATGAAAGCGATGCGCGACACGGCAGAAGCAGGAAATGAGCTGACGGCAGATAATATCGCTGAAAGCCTGTCCAGTATTTCCGATTGGGACAGTGGCGGTTTCTTTGGTGGTCCGGTGTCGATGAACAACAACAAGATCGGTACTGGTCGTGTCTATGAATACGCACCTGACACAGGTCTGTTCACGCCTGTGTCTGACTGGTTGAGCACTTAAGACCCGGTTTCGAATGGCCTTTGGGCCATCCAACCAAAGCGAGGGGGCTAGCCCCCTCGCACTCCCCCAAAGTTTATTTGGAAAGTTGAAGAGGACGCGTCGCGTATGTTGGCAATCGAGAACATCGAGGTAAGCTATTATCATACCGTGCAGGCGTTGCGCGGCCTATCGCTCGAAGTGCCTAAGGGCAAAATCGTGACGTTGCTTGGTACCAACGGTGCGGGCAAAACTACGACGTTGAAAGCGGCCTCTAATCTTTTGAAGCTCGAAAATGGAGATGTCGGCGAAGGCCGCATTCACTTTGACGGCAAGAACATCAAGAATACAGCGCCAGACGCCCTGGTGAAGCAAGGCATGTTTCATGTACGCGAAGGGCGCCGAATTTTCGCCGAAATGACCGTTGAGGACAATCTGATCGCAGCATCCTACGCGCTAGACGGGCGCGGTATAAAGGCCGATTTCGACAAGGTTTACGCGTTCTTTCCGCGGTTGTTGGAGAGACGCAAACAGATAGCCGGGTATCTTTCTGGCGGTGAGCAGCAGATGCTCGCGTTCGGGCGCGCGATGGTCGCCAAGCCCAAGTTGATCTTGATGGATGAGCCATCTTTAGGACTGGCCCCAAAGATCGTGAAAGAGATTTTTGAGACGATCCGGCGTTTGAACACAGAAGACGGCACCTCTATTCTTGTTGTTGAGCAAAACGCTGGCGTCGCCTTTTCCGTCGCGGATTACGGCTACATTATGGAAAGCGGTCAGATCGTTCTTGAGGGCGATGTTGAGACACTGAAGAACGATAAAGACATCCAGAGCTTCTATCTTGGCGTCGCCGAAGACGGCAGCGAAGATCGCCAATCTTTCCGTGATGTGAAGCATTACAAACGCCGCAAGCGCTGGCTGAGTTAAGGAATTTCCCATGACCGACTTTCGCTCCAACGTCTCGATCGTATCATCGCACGCCGCCAATGAGCCAACCCGCGTCGCCATGCGCCAGAAGGATTTCGGCATCTGGCAAGAGATCACATGGTCCGGCTTTGAAGATATTATGCACGCCGTCGCCGCAGGCCTGATAGAATTGGGTATGCAAGATGGCGAGCACATCGGCATCCTGTCAGAAAACCGCCGTGAATGGGTGCTTGCACAGTTCGGCATCAATGCTGCTGGCGGCGTGGTGACGGGCATGTACCCCACCTCCCCCGCGCCCGAGATCGAACATCTTGCTGGATCATCCGACACCACAATGTTGTTCATTGAGGACCAAGAGCAGCTCGATAAGGTCATCGAGCTGCGTGGCAAGCTGCCAAAGCTGCGCCAGTTGATCATTTTCAACCCCAAAGGCACCGTCGGTGAGACGGAATTGAACCTCAAAACCTTTGATGAGGTGATTGAAATGGGGAGCAAAGCACTCGCCGCAGGGGTCGACAAAACAGTCGCCGCGCGTATTGCGGCCATTACGCCAGAACGCACAGCGATGATGGTCTTTACATCCGGTTCAACTGGCTTGCCGAAAGCCGCTGAAATCAGTCATCACAACCTGTCTGTTGCGGCATCGCTTAGCCGCGAAATCTTTGGTGAATATCCTGAGGGTACCAATGTTCTCAGCTACTTGCCGCTGTGCCATATCGCCGAGCAGAACGTGACTGTGACCAATGCACTTGCGTCTAAAATGGTGATGAACTTTGGCGAAAGCCTGCGCACGATCATTATTGATCTACGCGAAGTCGCGCCGCAAATCTTCTTCGGCGTGCCGCGTATCTGGGAAAAAATGCGTTCTGATTTGACAATCCAAGCGGCAACGGCGGGCAAGATAAAAGGTCCCGTGACCCTTTATGCTTTGAAACAGGCGGAACGGCGTGGCGCAATCCGGCGTGATGAATGGAGCGTTCAGGACAAAATCGCCAACGCGTTTTGGGACTGGACAGTTTATCGTCATATCCGCTCTTATCTCGGCCTTGGTCGCGTTAAATTCGCGATCTCCGCCGCCGCGCCTATCTCGGAAGATCTGCTCGCGTTCATGCGTGGCTTAGGCATCAACATTCGCGAAGCTTGGGGCATGTCTGAAACCACAGGGGCGGCAACAATCCAACCCGATTGGGGTTGCTCTGAGGGGCGCGTTGGCCACTTCGTTGACGGTGTGGACTATAAAATCGCCGAAGACGGAGAACTCCTTGTCAAAGGCGGAATCGTGTTCAAAGGCTACTACAATCGTCCCGATGCTACGGCCGAAACAATCGTTGATGGCTGGCTGCACACAGGCGATGTGGCAGAGGCTTGCGCAGACGGCTCCATCTCTTTGATTGATCGCAAGAAAGACATCATGATCAACGCGGCGGGCAAGAACCTCTCTCCCTCGTTGATCGAGAACATAATGAAGGCCTCTCCCTTTATCAAAGAGTGTATCGTAATCGCAGATAAACGCCCTTATGTCTCGGCACTCGTGCAGATCGACATGGACCCTGTGCGCCTTTGGGCAGAAAGCAAAGGTATCGCTTACACGACTTTCCGCTCGCTCGCTGAACATCCGCAAGTCGTTGAACTTATTGACAAAGAAGTCGCCAAGCAAAACGCCAACCTTGCGCGGGTTGAGCAGATCAAAAAGGTTCATTTGCTGTCCAAAGAACTGGATCACGATGATGGTGAAGTCACTGCAACGATGAAAGTGCGCCGCAACAAAGTGTTCGAACTCTATGATGGCCAGATCGAAGCGCTCTACGCGTGAGGGCGGATCTGTTTGCGCCCTTCACGGATATCGCCTCACAGCTTTTGCCGTTTGCCATCCCAAACGCTTCTGACGGCGCGCATGATATCGCCCATATCACACGCGTTTGGAAGAACGCTCAAAGCATCGCGGCGCAAGAGGGTGGAAATCTTGAAATTATAGTTTCTGCAACGCTTTTGCATGATTGCATAAGCGTCGAGAAAGACAGTCCGGATCGCGCGAAAGCGTCTATCCTCGCAGCCACGACTGCGCGCGACCATCTCTTAAATATGAGCTGGGACGAGGAAAAAATCGCCCAAACCTGCCATGCAATTGAAGCGCATAGCTTTTCTGCGGGAATTACGCCTGAAACTCTGGAGGCGAAGATCCTGCAAGACGCAGATCGCTTAGATGCCATTGGTCTCATTGGCATTGCACGCTGTTTTTATGTTGCCGGCAGAATGGGCAGCGCACTTTATGAACCAAACGATCCACGTGCGGCGCATCGCCTGCTTGATGATCGCTCCTACGCAATCGATCATTTCGAAACCAAATTACTAACTCTTGCAGATGGCTTTAAAACCGAGAAAGGCCAACGCTTGGCGAAAGCGCGACACGAAGAACTTTTGAGCTTTCGCTCAGCTTTCTTCACACAAATCGGCGCTTAAAAACCCACCTTCATCTTTCCAAATAAACTTCGGGGGAGTCTCAGCTTGCTGGGACGGGGGCTGGCCCCCACTTCTACAGTTGCCACAAAAAAACCCCCGCTGTCACTCACTCCAGCAGGGGTCTCTCGGGTCCGCTGGGGAGAACAGCGGGGTCTGTTAACTTTATTCCGCAGCCGTGGCGGAAGGATTATTCGGATGCGTTGTCCAGTTGGCATACTCCGGCTCAACCACACGGTCCGTCCGTGGGTCAATCGCGCCTACGGGCATCTGTTCCATGGTAATGCAATTTTCAACGGGGCACACGTTCACGCAAAGATTACATGCGACGCACTCCTCGTCGATCACCGAAAACACACGGTCGTCAGACATGGCGATCGCTTGATGCGAGGTGTCTTCACACGCCGCATAACACCGCCCGCAAGAGATACACAGATCCTCATCGATCTTGGCCTTCGCGATATAGTTGAGGTTTAGATATTGCCAATCCGTCGTGTTCGGTACAGCCATCCCGACGAACTCAGACGTGTCTGTATAGCCCTTCTCATCCATCCATTGGCTCAGGCCCGAAATCATCTCTTGCACGATCTTGAAGCCATAGGTCATCGCCGCCGTGCAAACCTGCACATTGCCACAACCAAGCGCCATGAACTCCGCAGCATCGCGCCATGTCGTAATGCCGCCAATACCCGAAATCGGCATGCCAGCGGTGTCTTGAGCACGCGCAATCTCGCTTACCATGCTCATCGCAATAGGTTTAACCGCAGGGCCACAATAGCCGCCATGGGTACCTTTGCCATCGATAGAAGGCTCAGGCGACATCGTATCCAGGTTCACGGAAGTAATTGAATTTATGGTGTTAATCAAACTCACTGCATCCGCGCCACCCCGATGCGCCGCAGCTGCAGGCTTTCGCACGTCGGTGATATTTGGCGTCAATTTGACGATGACTGGCTTGGAATAATACTGCTTACACCAGCGGGTCACCATCTCGATATACTCGGGAACCTGGCCAACCGCCGCGCCCATACCGCGCTCGGACATCCCATGGGGACAGCCGAAATTCAGCTCAATCCCATCCGCACCCGTATCCTCAACCAGCGGCAGAATGGCCTTCCACGCCTCTTCTTCACAAGGCACCATCAAGGACACAATCACCGCGCGATCAGGATAGTCCGCCTTCACGCGCTTGATCTCTTCAAGGTTAGTGAACAGATCGCGATCCGTGATCAACTCGATATTATTCAACCCCAGCAACCGCCGATCCGCGCCATAAATCGCGCCATAGCGCGGGCCGTTCACATTCACCACAGGTGGTCCTTCAGAACCGAGCGTTTTCCAGACCACGCCGCCCCAGCCTGCTTCAAACGCACGACGCACGTTGTATTCTTTATCCGTTGGCGGCGCAGAGGCCAGCCAGAAGGGATTGGGGCTTTTGATCCCCAGAAAATCAGTCGTGAGATCAGCCATTAGGACGCTCCCCCCATCAAATGCGCATGTATATCCATCGCCGCGTCGCGCCCTTCGGCGACCGCCGTCACGGTCAGATCATCGCCGCCAGAGGCACAATCGCCGCCAGCCCAGACACCTTTCACAGAGGTCGCACCACTTGCGGAGACCTTAATTTTGCGACCCTCCAACGTTGGCAAACCTTCGCCCACCAAGCTCTGTCCAATCGCACGAAAAACTTGATCCGCTGCGATGCGCACCGTCTGGCCTGTCGGCTTCAGATCATCATCAGTGTATTCAAATTCGACCTCGCGCACAGCACCGTTGCCATGCACCCCTTTGGGCGACGCATTGGTGATAATCCGCACACCTTTGGAGGCCGCGAGATCCTGTTCATACACGCTCGCGTTCATGCGAACGCGAGAGCGACGGTACACCAAAGTCACATTCAAAGCGCCAAGCAATTTCGCCTGCACCGCTGCATCCACAGCCGTCATACCGCCGCCAATTACGACAACATCGCGTCCAACGGGCACTGAACTTAAGTCGCTCGCTTGGCGAAGATCTGCAATGAAATCAACCGCATCCGCGATACCGTTTTTGTCATCGCCCTCAACACCAAGCCCATTCACACCACCAAGTCCCATTCCAAGGAAGACAGCGTCGTAGTCGTCTTGTAACTCGGCAAGACTCACGTCAGAGCCAAGCGCTACGCCAGGCTTGATCTCGATCCCGCCAATCTGCAAAAGCCAATCGACTTCGCGCGCGGCAAAATCATCGGTGCTTTTATAGGCCGCAATCCCAAACTCGTTCAGCCCGCCCGCTTTCGCGCGCGCATCCATTACAACAACATCATGCCCCTGCATCGCTAGACGATGCGCGCAGGCCAGACCCGCAGGCCCTGCTCCAACGACCGCCACTCGCTTACCAGTAGAGCCAGCGCGCTCAAACGGATGCACCCCTTTAGCCATCAAACCATCTGTCGCATAGCGCTGAAGTTGACCGATCAGAACAGGTTTGCCTTCTGCAACTTCGCGCACGCAAACCTCTTCGCACAATGTCTCTGTCGGACAAACCCGCGCGCACATGCCGCCCATGATATTCTGGCTCAAAATCGTTTTCGCCGCAGCATCTGATGTCCCCGTAGCGATCTGGCGAATGAACAATGGAATATCTATGTCCGTTGGGCAGGCCGTCACACAAGGCGCGTCATAGCAAAAATAACAGCGATCCGCTGCCACCAAAGCCTCATGATCATCCAGCGGCGCATGCAGATCTGCAAAATTCGCCTCATATTGATCAGCGCTTATGCGCCCTGCCTTTATCCCCTGAGCGAGCATATCTGCTGGCATTGACCTCTCCTCGTGACGTTCGATTTCCCTCACGTTTGCAGGGTTTTATTTTTTTATCAACTGGTAAAATTTATTTTCGCTTATTTTCCGCTGCTACGGCTTTGACTTGCCCACGCGCCAAGCGGGCGATAACCAAGTGGCAAGAGGTCCCAACATGAAGAAACAAGATATGAACCGCGATTGGATCGCCACAGCGCAAACGCTCTCTTCCGCGCTCCCGTATTTGCAGCGCTATGACGATGCGACTGTTGTCATCAAGCTTGGTGGTCACGCGATGGGCAGCGACGAAGGCATGGAGAGTTTCGCGCGTGACGTGGTGCTCATGCAGCAAGTCGGCGTGAACCCTGTAATCGTGCATGGTGGCGGGCCAATGATCAACGCAATGCTAGAAAGGCTCGATATCAAATCGGAGTTCGTGAACGGCAAACGCGTCACGGACGCGGCCACCGTCGAAGTCGTCGAAATGGTCCTTTCTGGGCGCGTCAACAAACGCATTGTCCAAGCAATCAACGCACAAGGCGGCAAGGCAGTTGGCCTTTCTGGCAAGGACGCGAACCTGATGGTCTGTGAGCAAACCGACCCAGATCTGGGCTTTGTGGGTACTCCTGTTGAGATGAATCCCGACTTCCTGCGTGGTCTCGCCAAAGATAACATCATTCCTGTTATCGCCCCCCTTGGAACAGGTCGAAACGGCGAAACGTTCAACGTCAATGGCGACACCGCTGCTGGCGCGATAGCGGCAAGCCTTGAGGCGGATCGCCTATTGCTGCTAACAGACGTGGCCGGTGTGAAAGATAGCTCTGGCGAAGTCGTGACAGAACTGACGGCCGCGCAAATCCGTGCACTGACCGCAGATGGCACCATCGCAGGCGGCATGATTCCCAAAACAGAAACCGCGCTTAACGCGATTGAGGGTGGCGTACGCGCTGTTGTCATCCTAGATGGCCGCGCACCCAACGCCTGCTTGCTAGAGCTCTATACAGAGCACGGCGCTGGCTCGCTGATCCGTGATTGAACAAATTCGCGCCGCTGCGCGCTTGGATTTTCTGGATGTGTTTGGCTCCGTCGTTAAAGATGGCGAAACAGTCCTCCTCCTTGGTCCCCATGAGCCCGGCTTCTGGCCGCATGTCACCATATCTGTTGAACTTAATGATGGCGCGCCTAATCCTTTAGATCGATGGTCCAAACGCGTGATTGGCAAGCTTGCCAAGAGCTTTGCAGCCGATGCGCTCTTTCCCTCCGATGGACCTCCCTACCCGCCTTTCATCTCTTGGGCGCTTGCCAGCCAGCAAGCATGGCTCGCCCCTGTTGGTATGTTGGTGCACGACCGCGCAGGCCTGATGACGTCTTATCGCGGAGCGCTAAGGATCAAGGGCCAGTACACTCGCACATCACTCGAACTGTCCCCCTGCGTCCCCTGCGCCAAACCCTGCAAAACTGCCTGCCCTGTCGATGCGCTAAGCGAAACGTCCTATTACGTAGAGGCGTGCAAAACGCATATCCTAGGGCCCGATAGTAAAAACTGCCGCACCATGGGCTGCGCTGCCCGCCGCGCGTGCCCGATCTCGCAAACCTACGGGCGCCTACCCGAACAATCCGCTTTCCACATGCGTGCTTTTTTGGGAGAATAATACCATGAGCAAAACCCTAATCGTCATGCGCCACGCCAAATCAAGCTGGGACTTTCCTTTTGACGACTTTGACCGCCCTCTCAACGCGCGCGGATACAAAGCAGCAAACGCCTTGGGGGATTGGCTGCGCACTCAAAACCTCGCACCAGACGAAACCTTCTGTTCCGCTGCGAAACGTGCTCAAGAAACCGGCGCGGGTCTAGATCTCAGCATTGCGCTCACTCAAATCAAACCCCTCTACATGAGTTCCCCAGACACGCTGCTCGATCACGTCCACCAAGCAAAAGGCGACACTGTCCTCGTGATCGCTCATAACCCCGGTATTGGTGAATTTGTCGAAAACCTCGCAGCCAATGCTCCAAATCACGAACGCTTCTTCGACTACCCGTCAGGTGCCACAACCGTTTTTGAATGCGACATTACAGATTGGCGCGACCTCACGTGGTCATCTGCCAAAGTTGTGCAGTTTGTCATCCCACGCGAACTTCCTTAATCCTCTTCCTCTTTTCAGAAATATCCCGGGGAGTCTCAGCTTGCCTGAGACGGGGCAGAGCCCCCAAACAAAAAAAGACAGGCCCGAAGGCCTGCCCTTTGAAAAACACCAATGTGCCTTGAACTTAGTGACCCAAAATCTGGCTCAAGAACAACTGTGTACGCTCGGACTGCGGGTTGTTAAAGAACGCTTCCGGCTCGTTCTGCTCAACAATCTGCCCTTGGTCCATAAAGATCACGCGGTTCGCAACCTGACGGGCAAAACCCATCTCGTGCGTGACGCAGAGCATCGTCATGCCCTCTTCCGCCAGTTCGATCATCGTATCAAGAACTTCCTTGATCATCTCAGGGTCAAGCGCTGACGTCGGCTCGTCGAACAGCATGATTCGCGGCTGCATGCACAAAGAGCGCGCAATCGCCACACGCTGCTGCTGACCACCAGACAACTGACCGGGATATTTGTCCGCTTGCTCTGGGATCTTCACCTTCTCAAGGAAATACATCGCCAATTCTTCGGCTTCTTTCTTGGGCGTTTTGCGCACCCAGATCGGAGCCAAGGTACAGTTCTCCAAGATCGACAAATGCGGGAAGAGGTTAAAGTGCTGGAAACACATCCCCACTTCCGAGCGGATCTTGTCGATATTCTTGATGTCGGATGACAAAACTGTGCCATCGACTTCAATGCGACCCTGCTGATGCTCTTCGAGCGCGTTTATGCAGCGAATGAGCGTGGATTTACCAGACCCCGAAGGTCCACAAATCACGATGCGCTCGCCGCGGTTAACTGTCAGATCAATGTCGCGCAGCACGTGGAATGTGCCGTACCACTTGTTCATGTTCTCGATTGAGATAGCGATCTCATCGGACACCTGTAGTTTTGCTTCAGCCATGACTGAGACCCCTTCTTATCGGTGACCGGTTGCGAGCTGACGCTCCAACCATTGTGAGTATTGTGAAATGCCGTAGCAGATTGGGAAGAAGAACAAGACAGCTGCAAGCCAGAGCTCCCAATAGACGCCGTTCCATTCTGTGGAGGCCAAGATCGGACCACGGATCATACCGACCAGATCGAACATCGAGATGACCGAAACCAGAACCGTGTCTTTGAACAATCCCACGGCCACGTTCACGATCCCCGGAATGGAAATCTTGAGCGCTTGGGGCAGAATGATCAAACGCATGGACTGGGCATAATCCAACCCCAAGCTGCCTGCGGCTTCTGCTTGACCCTTTGGCAAAGCAGCAAGGCCACCACGCACCACTTCCGCGATATAGGCGGCAGAGAACATGGTGATCATGATGATCACACGCAGGATAAGGTCAAAGTTCGTACCTGGTGGTAGGAAGTATCCAAGAACCACGTTGGCCACGAACAACAATGTAATCAGCGGAACGCCACGAATGAATTCAATGAAGACCACGCAGATCCATTTGATGATCAACATGTCCGACTGACGACCAAGTGCGAGCAGAATACCCAGCGGCAAGGACAAGGACACGCAGGTTACACCCAGAATGAAGTTCAACATGAACCCACCCATGTCGCGTGAGGGCACAGGCTCTAGCGCCAGAAAACCCGACAGCGGATCAGTGATATAGCCTGACAGCATCCATACGGCAACTGTCGCCACGAGTCCGCCGATCATACCCATCGCAGAGCTTTGATACACAAGGCGCGTGAAGACCACGTAACCCACGATCAAACCAACTGCGACCATGATAGGCACAAGGATGGAGCCGCCCCAGATCAACCAAAAAGCTGCAAATGGGAAGATCGCCGTGACGATCAACAGCTTGCGCGGCAATTTGTTGAATAACACAGGCGCAACGGCAACGAACAAAGCAAAGAATGCGATTGTCGGACGCCAATATTCCTCGGACGGGTATTTGAAGCCGAACAAAAGCTGCGGCCAACGTTCGGTCAGAACCGAAAAGCATCCACCCGTCTTGCCTTGCAAGATTTCACGGCACTCCGCGAGGGAGTCCGTTGTCCAGACCCCGTTGTAAAACCAAGGGAATGCGCCAGACACGATCAAGTAAATGAAGTAGATCGCGACAATTGTCAGGATCGAATTGAACCAGCCGTCAAACAAGTTCTTCTTGATCCAAGCCAATGGTCCCGCCGCTGTTATCGGAGCAGCTTGTTCTGGCAACATTGCATCGCGCACAAAAGCGACAGGTGTGGTGTTGGTATCGCTCATCCTACCGCTCCTTCAATTTTACAGAATTGTTGTACACGTTCATCACCGCAGAGATGCTGAGCGAGATGATCAGGTAGAAAGCCATCAACAGCAGAACCGTCTCAATCGCGCGGCCTGTCTGGTTCAGCGTGATACCACCCAAAGTGCCGGTGATGTCCATGTAACCCACCGCAATCGCCAGCGATGAGTTCTTGGTGATGTTAAGATACTGCGAAATCAGCGGCGGAATGATCACGCGCAAAGCTTGCGGCAAGATCACAAGGTTCATGATGCGACCCGGACGCAGACCCAGCGAAGCGGCTGCCTCTGTCTGTCCGGTCGAAATTGCGAGGATACCCGCACGCACGTTTTCCGCAATAAAAGCTGCCGTGTAGATCGACAACGCGAATGTCAGCGCGATGAAAGAGTTACGCGCATAGATGCCACCTTGGAAGTTGAAGCCCTTCAGAGCGGGATAATCCAGGGTGATCGGCTGGCCCATAATGAAAAACATCAAAATCGTGGGAACGAAGAACAACCCGATAGAGGGCCAAAGCGTCGATACCATGCGACCGTGATCGAACAACTGCTGCTTGGCGTAGCGGCGATAGCCCCAAATCCCAACAAGCGACGCGATAAACGTCAAAACGACGATCATCGACCCTGGCCCAAAGACCGGCTTAGGGAAATAAAAGCCACGCCCTGTGAAAGCGAACGATCCTAGTACCATACTCGCAGTCGCATCATCACCACGAAATTCGCGCGGCTGCGGCAACACGGCGACAAAGACCGCCATGATGATCAGGATCCAAATAAGGACAGGGACGTTGCGGAAAATTTCCACGTAAACACCCATCAACTTGTTGACGAGCCAGTTCTTGGACAATCGCAAGACGCCAACGATGACGCCGATAATTGTCGCAAAGAAACAGGCAACCACAGCGACAAGCAGCGTGTTCAACGCGCCGACCATCGCAGCGCGAAGGTGTGTGGATTGGGATGTATACTCGATCAAGCGCTGGTTAATGTCGTAGCCCGCAGGCTCGCCCAAGAACCGATACGAGATATTCAGACCCGCCGCTTTGAGGTTGGCAACAAGGTTGCTTCCCAAATAGCCGAAGGCTGCGATCAGCGCGATCAGAGCAATGAATTGGAATGTGTAGGATCGGTAACGCGTATCGTTGATCAACATCGATAAGCGAAATCCGCCCTTGGGAGGGTCAGATAGAGTCGTCATGGACTGTTCCCTGATGTGCTGCCTCTGGTGAAACCTGCCAGTTAATCCGGTCATGGCTCAGGGGCGGCGTTTTCTAGTATTGCCTAAAGGAAAAGGGCGCGGAGTGCTCCGCGCCCTTCCTAGATCAATCCGGATTTAGCGGAATGGTGGAACGTAGAGCAGACCACCGTCTGTCCACTGAGCGTTCAGACCACGACCAAGACCGATTGGTGTGTTCTCACCAATGTTCTTCTCGAAGATCTCGCCGTAGTTACCGCCAGCCATAATCGCATTCTTCGCCCAGTCAGCGGACAGACCGAGCATTTCGCCCAATGTGCCTTCTGTACCGAGGAGACGGTTGATTTCTGGGTTGTCACCAGCAGCCATAGACATTTCGCCGATGTTTGCAGATGTCACACCCAGCTCTTCAGCTGCGATAAGTGCGTTCAAAGACCAGCGAACAACGTCGCCCCACTCAGAATCGCCGTGACGGACCAGTGGGCCGAGTGGCTCTTTAGAGATGATCTCTGGAAGAACAACGTGATCACCTGGGTTCTCGAATGCGGCACGTGTTGCTGCAAGACCGGATGCGTCTGTTGTGTAAACGTCGCAAGCACCCTCAAGATACAAAGGCTGAGCTTCAGCGTTTGTCTCGATTGGAACTGGCTCATAAGAGATGTTGTTTGTACGGAAGTAGTCCGCCAAGTTCAGCTCTGTTGTTGTACCAGTCTGGATACATACTGTCGCGCCGTCGAGCTCTTTCGCGGAAGATACGCCAAGGGCCTTAGGAACCATGAAGCCTTGTCCGTCGTAGTAGTTAACACCTACGAATTCGAACTTCAGGTCAACGTCACGAGAGAACGTCCATGTTGTGTTACGTGCCAGCATGTCGATTTCGCCGGACGCCAACGCTGTAAAGCGTGTCTTACCAGTTGTTGGAACGAACTCGACCGCGGATGGGTCGCCAAGAACAGCAGCTGCGACCGCGCGGCATACGCCCACGTCGAAACCTTGCCATTCGCCGTTCGCATCTGGTGCCGCGAAACCAACGAGACCAGTGGTCACGCCACAGTTCAGCTTGCCGCGCGCTTTAACATCGTCAAGCGTACCGGCCGCTGCTGCGCCAGCTGCCAAAGCAGCTACAGTCATCGCACCAAAAAATACGGATTTTTTCATTTTTACCTCTTCCTGATTTCCCACCCTTTGCGGGCGGTTCTTCCCGCGAGTGAGCACGGGGGTTCATACCAAAGGAGGGATAGTCCCCCATCAGTGGCGATGAGTTTGGCCGCAATCGTCGACAAACGTCAAGTAGAACATCTGAAGAATTGGCCAATTTCGCGTTGCCGGACCTTAGGTAAGCCTGAACAGTTCAAATTAACGTCAAAAAACGTATTTTTAACTGTGTTATTTACTCATTTTGTAGAAATCATGCGCATGTTTGAAGGCTTCCAGCTTGATTCTTGCCATCTCTTCAGCGTCATCATCGAGCCCCCATTGTTCTTGCTGATAACGCTCATCTAGGCGCGACAACTCCCACAACTCCTCTGGGCGAGCGTACTCGTGCATCGCAGCAAGACCTATGACGAAAGAGCCGGGCAAAGTGATCAGATCATGCATCGCTGTTAACTCAAACGCACTCATATCATCCAAAAGCGCGCGTAACGTAACGAGGCTTGATTCGGGTTGAGCCGCGAACATCACACCTGAAACCGGGGTCAAAGGCGCAGCAAATCTCTGTGCACACCAACTCAACAATGGATCCCAATGCTCTGCTTGGCGCGCACTTAAAGCAACAGGTCGATCCGCACGATAACACAGCAAGTCTGTCCCCGCATATTCGCCCAACATATCCGCTACAGCATCAAATTGCGCCGTCACCTTGTCCACCGCCGAATTGGCTGATTTGGTTACGGGCATCGTGTTTGGATTGACCACTTTTTCCTGTGCATCCCACTCCAGCGCCATGCGCTCAGCCATCACCTGTGTCGGCACAACCAACGCTGACTTGCCTGGCGTTTTTATCGAACGCCCGTCCAGATGCACGCTAAACCCGCCCTCGACTTCAACCGCTTCAGCGACTTTCCAAAAGCGCTTCATTGTCCAATCAGTCATTGGCCTTGCTCCAAATCAAATCGAGCGCGCCATCAAGCTGCGCGAAATCTTCGATCACAACATCGGCCCCCGCGAGGCGGCTGGTCTCGTGATAACCCCAACTCACAGCGATGAAATGCACACCTGCAGCGCGCGCCATGTCCATATCAAAACTGGTATCGCCGATCATCACCATGTCGCGGGCCTCAACGCCCAGTTCATGCATCGCTTGCAACAACATCGATGGGTTCGGTTTGCTCGGATGGTCATCCGCCACCTGTTGGGTGAGGAAGGTTTTCGCCAACCCATGTGCTTCGATTAATTTATCCAAACCGCGTCGCGACTTGCCAGTTGCAACCCCGAGCAAGATTTCATCTTGCTCTTTTAAGCGCGCCAGTGCCTCGCGTGCACCAGCGTAGAGTGGCGAAGAGACATCCGCCCCCTGTAATAAGCGCAAATTCGTATAGGCGTCTTTGTAGCCCTGAACCATTCGCGTGCAGGCCGCATGATCGCTCTGGGGCGCAAGCATCGGGATCGCAACATCCAGCGATAACCCCACAATACCGAGCACTTCATCTCTACTCGGCGGCTTAATACCTTCCGCCTCGAACGCAGCACTCATCGCGGCCAAGATATCCGCCTGACTGTCCACAAGCGTGCCATCCACATCAAAAATAACAGCCCTCAAGCGCATTACATCATCTCTTCAAAGGGATCTTCCGGCACCTCTTTGGGGTTCCATGCGAATGTATCCCAAGTGCGCTGCATGTGTTCAGGAAGCGGCGCAATCACGTGCAGCATTTCTTTGCTGACCGGATGTTCGATCTGCAAAGACCGCGCATGAAGGTGGAGCTTCTTGCTGATATCACCACCAAGTTGCGACCCCCAGCCATCGCCCATATTTTCCTGACCGGATCCGCCGTATTTCCCGTCACCCACAACAGGATGCCCCATCTCGGCCATATGCGCGCGCAGCTGGTGCGTGCGGCCTGTGATCGGGATCAGTGCGCACCACGCGGTGCGCTGCCCTGCCGTTTCAAGGACTGCGTAATCGGTCATGGCGCGCTTGGCACCGTCAGTAGAATCCACTTCATTGGGGTGGACACAGATCATCTTTTCGCCTTCGCCGCGTGCTCCGTGGCCTAGCGCTTTCATCAAGCCGTATTTGATTGTTCCCATGCGCGGATGCGGAACGCCTGCAATCGCGGCCCAGTAGATCTTGCGCGTTGCACGGTGGCGGAAAGACGCGGTGAGATCAGCCGTCGCGCGACGCGTGCGCCCCAAGATCAAAACACCCGTCGTGTCTTTGTCCAAACGGTGCACCAAACGCGGGCGTTCTTCTGCGTCATAGATCAAGGCATCCAACAACCCATCAATGTGGCGCGAATGGCCCGAACCACCTTGAACAGGCAAACCCGCTGGCTTGTTCAGTACAATCACAGCGTCATCTTTGTAAATCACACAAGAGCGAATGAATTTCGTATCCGCTGCACTGACACGGTTGGTCGGCGCATGTTTAGGTGCATCCCCATCAGGGAGCGGCGGAATACGCAATTGTTGGCCTGTATTGACGCGACTGTTGGCCTTCACGCGACCACCATCCAAACGCAGTTCGCCCTTGCGGCACATCTTTTCGATCATCCCTTGGGTGATCTTGGGAAACTTGCGCTTCAGGAAACGATCAAGGCGCTGATCGCCATCATCTTCTTCTATCATTATCGTTTGAACGCGGCTCATGCCCATATTCCTCTCGCGATGGCGAGACCCGCCATCAAACCTAAAATCGATAGGGCCACAGATAGCCCAACGTATAGCGCTGCTTGGCCTAAATGCCCGCGCTCCATCAATGTCACCGCCTCAAGTGAGAACGCCGAAAACGTGGTAAACCCACCCAGTAAACCGGTCATCACAAACAAGTTCGCAACGCTCAATCCCTTTTGATGCGCAAAGACCACGAAGAGTCCCATCGCAAACGAGCCGAGTATGTTCACCGGTAAAACACCCATCGGAAACCCGAGCGGCATCGCTTTTACGAAAGCCAAGCCCACCAGATAGCGCAGGCTTGAACCAAGCGCACCGCCGAGGGCCACAAGTGAGACATTGAGTAACATGGGGCCGTGTCGCTCTGTGCGCGACAAGAGTCAAGTTTTGCGCACGACGTTCGATGCTCCGATTTTTCTAGAAAAATCGCTCACCCGCCCCGTTGCGCGCGTAGTTTGGCAAAATACTCAAGTCGCTTTTTCAAATCGCGTTCAAAACCACGCTCTACAGGTTGATACATCGCGGGCCGCTCCATCCCTTCTGGAAAGTAGTTCTGCCCAGAAAACCCATCATCTGCGTCGTGATCATAGGCATAATCCGTGCCGTAGCCTTGATCCTTCATCAAATCCGTCGGGGCATTCAGAATGTGTTTTGGCGGCAGCTTCGAGCCCGTCGCCTTCGCAGCGCGGCGCGCCGCTTTGTAAGCCACATAATTCGCGTTCGATTTTGGCGCCAAGGCCAGATAAATCACCGCTTGCGATAACGCCAATTCACCCTCAGGCGAACCAAGCCGTTCATAGGTTTGCCAGCTTTGCAAACACACAGCCTGCGCGTGTGGGTCAGCCAAGCCTATATCCTCAACCGCCATGCGCACCAAACGACGCGCCAAGAAACGCGGGTCTTCTCCCCCCTCAAGCATCCGTGCAAACCAATACAAAGATGCATCAGGATCAGAACCGCGCACAGATTTATGCAAGGCAGAGATCAGATTGTAATGCGCATCACCGGATTTATCGTATTGCGCAGCGCGCTTTTGAAGGCGTTTGGATAGGTCGATTGAAGTTAGCTTGTGATCCGTTTTCCAAGCAACCACTTGCTCAATCAAATTGAGCAACGCACGCCCGTCTCCATCCGCCATTTCCAAAAGCGCTTCACGCGCAGGGCCATCCAGCGGCAGTTCCTTTTGCAAGTCTTGCTCAGCGCGCTGCGCCATGCGTTCCAAATCCGCAAGATCAAGACGTTCCAACACCAGAACCTGCGAACGCGAAAGAACCGCAGAATTCAGCTCAAACGATGGGTTTTCTGTTGTCGCGCCCACCAAAAGAATGGTGCCATCTTCCATATGAGGAAGGAAACCGTCTTGCTGTGCTTTGTTAAACCGATGAATTTCGTCAACAAACAACAAAGTACCTTGTCCATTTTGCCGCCGGATTTTAGCGGCTTCAAATACTTTTCGAAGGTCTGGCACACCTGTGAAAATTGCACTGATCTGGACGAAATGCAGATCCGTCTCGTGGGCCAAAAGCCGCGCGATCGTTGTTTTGCCAACACCCGGAGGTCCCCAGAAAATGATCGATGACAACGAGCCGGACGACAGCATGACCTCAAGCGGAGCACCCTCGCCCAACACTTGTTTCTGACCGATCACATCACTCAAGGTCTGAGGCCGCAATCGATCCGCAAGCGGGCGCGGACCTTTTAGCGGTTCAGCACCAGCGGCACCATTGTCGAACAAATCGCTCATAGTCTGAACCGTAGCAGGACCAATTGCCCACCACGCTCAACGACAAGTGAAACCGAACGCCGCGCATTTCGAAGTGCTCTCACAGCATCCATAGGAGAGTTTATCTCTTGCCCGTCAATCTCACGCAAGAGATCGCCTTTTTGTAGGCCAATACGCGGCGCGATTTGACCAGTGTTGAGCACCACGACCCCGCTCGGTAAAATCGGCAATTGATACTGAGCCAAAACCGCAGGGTTCACGTTGGCAATTGTAAGCCCTTCCAAAACATCGCGCGCGCCTAAGGTCTGCTCTTCACGCGGTGGCAATTCCGGCGGACCAATCATCGCCACCTTGAACTCTTCTTGCACCCGATCGCGTACAGCGGTCACTGTGATCTGCGCTCCAATTCCTGCAACGGTCATATAATAGAGCATTTCTGACGGCGAATTAACGGCGCGCCCATTTGTAGCGACGATCACATCGCCGACGCCAAGTCCGACTTCGGCAAAAGGACTGCCCTCTTGCACCTGTGTGATCGCCATGCCGCCCGGACGCTCAAGACTGAGCGAGTTCGCCAAATCTGCGTCGACAGTTTGTCCGCCCATTCCGGCCCAAGGACGCATGAACCGCGTCTCACCTGCGCGTGCTTGGGTCACAAATTGCGCGACCAAAGCCGCCGGAATCGCAAAACCAATCCCGTTTGAGCCCCCCGAACGCGTCACAATCGCAGTGTTCACACCTATCAGTGCACCATCCATGCCGATCAAAGCACCGCCAGAATTGCCCGGATTGATAGGCGCATCGGTTTGAATGAAATATCCACGCTCGTTTCCAGTGACCGCACCCGAGCGCGCAAGGCCGGAAATGATTCCGCTTGATACCGTCTGGCCAACACCGAATGGGTTGCCAATTGCGAGGGTAAGTTCACCCACTTCAACCGTGTCGCTCTCACGCAGTGGCAAGAAAGGCAAATCCTGCGCATCTTTCAAACGCAGAATTGCAAGGTCGCTCGCTTGATCGCCAAGCAACACCTCAGCAGAATATTCGCGCCTGTCGTTGAGAACGACGCGAATGTCGCTTGCTCCGCCAACCACGTGAAAGTTCGACACCAAATACCCGTCGCTTGAAAGGATAACGCCCGACCCCAACGAATTTTGTACACGCGGTTGCGCGCGGCCCATATCGCCAAAGAAGTCGCGAAAGAACGGGTCAGATGCAAATGGACTAACGCGCGATTGCACGATGCGTTTGGCGTAAATGTTAACGACCGCTGGTGCGGCCTGTCTTACCAAAGGGGCAAAACTAAGCGAAATCTGTGCTTGGCTTGTTGGAACTTGTGTTTGTGCTGCAGCGTTTAGAGGCAAGAACAGACAAAGCGACGTTAAGAAAATGCGTAACATGGGCGTTTCCGTAATTGATCATGCCTTTGATATGAGAGGCGCGCGCACGCGGCGCAAGTGTGAAGACAGACTTAGCCTGTGTTACATGGATTTATCCCACCTTCAAAGCGAGCCGTGAAGGCGTGTGATCCCCCAAAATAAAAAAGCCCCCGCAATTAGCGAGGGCCCTTCAAAATCTCAAAATGTAAGCGTCGCTTACTCGTCCGCGTCAGCCTGTGCTGCAACGCGCGCTTTGTCAGCGGCGCCCTTCGCGTCAACGTCGCGGTCAACCAGTTCGATGATCGCCATTGGCGCCATGTCACCGTAGCGGAAACCCGCTTTGAGAACACGTGTGTAGCCACCCGGACGGTCTGCGTAGCGTGGGCCGAGGATTTCGAACAGTTTTGCAACGTCCTTGTCTTCCTTCAGCTGAGCCGCAGCCTGACGACGCGCGTGCAGATCGCCGCGTTTGCCAAGTGTGATGATCTTATCCATGATACGCTTCAGCTCTTTAGCTTTAGGAAGCGTTGTTTTGATTTGCTCATGCTCGATGAGCGAGCCCGCCATGTTCGCCCAGAGCGCTTTACGGTGCTCGTGAGTACGGTTTAGGCGGCGGTAACCTTTTGCGTGACGCATGTGTCTTCTCCAATAATGTGCCCTCTACGGGCTGTTTTTACTTTGTCTGGCAAGCGGTGCGTACCCGCCTACTCTCCTTGGGGTCATTGCTGACCCAGTCGTAAAGTAAGGTGCGTGATATCACGCACCTTACCAATTCTTAAAAGGCGTCTTCGAATTTCTTCGCAAGATCTTCGATGTTGTCCGGTGGCCAGTCCTCGACGTCCATGCCGAGGTGCAAGCCCATACCGGACAGCACTTCTTTGATCTCGTTCAAAGACTTGCGGCCGAAGTTTGGCGTGCGCAGCATTTCTGCTTCGGTTTTCTGGATCAGATCGCCGATGTAAACGATGTTGTCGTTCTTCAGGCAATTCGCGGAACGTACAGAAAGCTCCAGCTCGTCCACTTTCTTCAACAGAAGTGGGTTGAACTCAAGACCGTCATCCTCATCCTTGGCGGATGCGGACTCTGGCTCGTCGAAGTTCACGAAGATAGACAGCTGATCTTGCAAGATGCGCGCTGCATAAGCAACCGCGTCATCCGGCGTCAAAGAACCGTCTGTTTCGACTTTCATCGTCAGTTTGTCATAATCAAGCACCTGACCTTCGCGGGTCGGCTGCACGTCATAAGAAACCTTTTTCACAGGCGAGTAGATCGCATCGATCGGGATAAGACCGATTGGCGCATCTTCTGGCTTGTTCTTCTCAGCTGCAACATAGCCTTTGCCCGTGTTTACGGTCAGTTCCATGTACACATCTGCACCATCGTCGAGGTGGCAAATCACGTGCTCGCGGTTGAGAACTTCGATGCCAGCGCTGTCGGAAATGTCACCAGCGGTGACAATGCCTGGACCTTTTGCATTGATTGAAAGACGCTTTGGTCCTTCAACTTCCATGCGCAAGGACACACCTTTGAGGTTCAAAACGATGTCTGTGACATCTTCGCGAACGCCGGCTACCGAAGAGAACTCGTGCAAAACGTTGTCGATTTGTACGGATGTGATTGCTGCGCCCTGAAGCGAGCTCATCAATACACGGCGCAGCGCGTTACCAAGCGTGAGGCCGAAGCCGCGCTCAAGGGGTTCTGCTACAACAGTCGCCTGACGGCCTGCATCGTTGCCCGGCTTCACGTCAAGCTGTGTTGGCTTGATCAGTTCTGCCCAATTTTTGTGGATCATACGTCCCTCCATCCTTGTTTCGACCTCATGTCCAAAAGATCAAAACGCTCGAGGTTAAAATGACGAAGCAGAGGCCGCGCGGACATGCAGCCTCTACCGAAAAATAATAGTGCTTAGACGCGGCGACGCTTTGGTGGGCGGCAACCGTTGTGAGCCATAGGCGTCACGTCACGAATGGACGTGATGTTGAAGCCTGCCGCTGCCAACGCACGAAGCGCGGATTCACGACCAGAGCCTGGGCCCTGAACTTCAACTTCCAGCGTTTTCACGCCGTGCTCGGAGGCCTTGCGGCCAGCATCTTCAGCAGCCATCTGCGCCGCATATGGCGTGGACTTACGTGAGCCTTTAAAGCCCATCGTGCCCGCAGAGGACCAGGAAATCGCATTACCCTGAACGTCAGAGATTAGGATTTTTGTGTTGTTGAACGAAGAGTTCACGTGAGCAACGCCAGCGGCGATGTTCTTGGAGACCTTCTTCTTTGCGCGTTTAGCTTCGCGTGCCATTAGTCAGTCCTCCCTTATTTCTTCTTACCAGCAATGGCCTTTGCAGGACCTTTGCGAGTACGAGCATTCGTTGATGTACGCTGACCACGAACGGGCAGATTACGGCGATGACGCAGGCCACGGTAGCAACCGAGATCCATAAGACGCTTGATGTTCATCTGCGTGTCACGGCGAAGGTCGCCTTCTACGGTGTACGTCGCGTCGATGTGCTCACGAATTGCGAGGACTTCTGCATCGGAGAGCTCGTTGATACGACGTGTTTCGTCGATTTTAACGGCTTCGCAGATTTCTTTGGCAGAGGTTGGACCAATACCAGTGATATATGTGAGGGCGATCGGGACCCGTTTGTGGGTCGGGATGTTTACGCCGGCAATACGTGCCAAGTGGGAACTTCCTTCTTCGTTGCGGGTCCGTAATGCCGGACCCTTTTTTCACAACACAAAGCCCTAGGCGACTGAGCCGAGGGCTTAAGCTGATCAGGTGATCTGTCAGAGATGGGAGCTACCCATCTATGACGGTTTGATTCTCGTTAGAGATGGTGTGGATTAGGAGCTTTTGACGCTATGGTCAATAGGCTCTAAATCAACCTTATACTTAAGCGTCCAAGACACCCGCAATATCAGCCTTCACACCGTCCATGGTGCCAAGACCATCGACGCCTTTGAGCATACCCTTTGCATGGTAATACCCGATCAGCGGAGACGTTTGCTTGTAATACGCCATCAAGCGAATCTTCAGGCTTTCGGCGTTGTCATCAGCACGTGCGGTTCCGCCAGCGGCAACCGCCTCAGCGGCGCGGCCAACGATGCGCTCTACCAAGACTTCGTCGTTCACTTGCAACTCAATCACGTGGTCAAGCGTCTCGCCCTGCTCGGCCATCAACTCACCGAGAGCATCAGCTTGCGCCAATGTACGGGGGAAACCGTCAAAGATGAAACCGCCCGCTTTGTCGCCCTGCAACTTCTCGCGGATCAAGCCGATCACGATCTCGTCCGTCACCAGATCACCGCGCGCCATGACGTCTGCTACGATCTTTCCCATTTCGGTGCCGCTGTCTTTGGCTTCGCGCAGCATGTCACCCGTGCTTAACTGGATCATGTTGCGCTCTTCAACGAGCATACCGGCTTGTGTGCCTTTACCCGCGCCGGGTGGTCCTAGCAGAATAATATTTGTCATCGGCGAATTGGGCTCCGTTTCTTACGACCTTTGCCGCCCTTACCGCGCAGCTGGGATTTCTGGATCAAACCTTCGTACTGATGTGCCAGCAGATGGCTTTGGACTTGCTGGATAGTATCCATCGTGACCGAAACAACAATCAAAACCGACGTACCACCAAAGTAGAAAGGAATAGCGAACTGACCGCGAATGACTTCAGGAAGCAGGCAGACCAAAGTGAGGTAAGCCGAACCGAGGACCAAAAGACGTGAAACCACGAACTCAAGGTACTCTGCGGTCTTCTTGCCGGGACGTACGCCGGGCACAAAGCCATTTTGGTTCTTCAGATTATCCGCAACATCGTCGACTTTGAAGCTGACGTTGAACGTGTAGAAGAACGTGAAGAAGATGATCATCGCCGCGAAGAACAACAGATAAAGCGGCTGACCCGGTCCGAAATACGCCAATAGCGTGGACATAATTGGCCCAGTAGAGTTGCCCGAGAAGGTCGAAACCGTCGCTGGTAGCAGCAACAAAGACGACGCGAAGATCGCAGGGATAACGCCGGCTGGGTTCACTTTAACGGGCAGGTGCGAGCTTGAGCCTTCCTGAACGCGCATGCCAACTTGGCGACGCGGGTACTGGATATGGATCTTGCGCAAGGCCCTCTCCATAAAGACCACAAAGGCAATGGTGACGACCACCATTAGAATAACCCCGACGATAACCGCAGGGCTGATCGCGCCGGAACGACCGGATGCGAAGAACTGTGCCAAAGCTGCAGGAACCTCAGCGATGATGCCGACGAAGATAATAAGGGAAATACCGTTACCAATGCCGCGCGCGGTGATCTGCTCACCCAGCCACATCAGGAACATTGTACCACCAACTAGCGTGATCAAACATGCCGCGCGGAAGTAAAGACCGCCCTCGGTCACGAGACCGCCCGCTTCCAGCGAAACAGCAAGACCGTAAGCCTGCATCGTCGCCAAAGCGACCGTTCCGTAACGCGTGTATTGGTTGATTTTCTTTTGGCCTTGCTGGCCCTCTTTCTTCAATTGCTCCAAGGCTGGAACCATCGAGGTCAGAAGCTGAACAATAATGGAGGCCGAAATATAAGGCATGATGCCCAGAGCAAAGATGCCCATCCGCCCCAAAGCACCACCTGTGAACATGGAAACCATGCCACCAATGCCCTGCCCTGCACTTTCCATGAATTCACGCAGGGCTGCACCGTCAATACCGGGAACCGGAATAAACGTACCCAATCGATAAACGATGAGCAAACCAAGCGTGAAAAGGATGCGGTTGCGAAGATCAGTGGCTTTGCCAAGGGCGGACCAACTTGTGTTGGCTGCCATTTGTTCTGCTGCGGATACCATGAACGGCTCTCTTTTGAATGTAAAACGCCGCCAAAGCGTTTTCAGCTCAGGCGGCATTTAGGAAAACGTCTAAAGTTACTTAGGGGCTAGGTCGCCCCGTCACAACCTCTTATTCAGCCGCTACTGCTTTTGTGACCGTCAGTGAGCCACCCGCTTTTTCCACCGCTTCGACTGCCGCTTTAGAAGCGCCTGTCACTGTGATGTTCAGTTTGGACGTGATTTCACCCTTAGCAAGCACGCGCACACCGTCTTTGATACGACGTACGAGGCCGGAAGCAACGAGTGATTCCTCGGTGATCGCCGCTTTCGCGTCGATCTTGCCTGCGTCTACAAATTTCTGGATCAGACCAAGGTTCACAACAGCGTGTGTCTTGGAGTTGATGTTGTTAAAACCACGCTTTGGAAGGCGCTGGTAGATTGGCATTTGACCGCCTTCAAAACCCTTGATCGCTACACCTGAGCGGGATTTCTGGCCTTTGATACCACGGCCACCGGTCTTACCCATGCCGGAACCAACACCGCGACCTACGCGCTTGCGTTTTTTCGTGGCACCTGGATTGTCGTGCAGTTCATTAAGTCTCATGTCGCTTCTCCTTTGCCGGATGCGACCCCCAGCGACGGGAGTGGCCGAACGCGGCGTATAATTGATTCGTACGTGACACGGATTGCCACTCGGGGGCGTATAGAGCGCAGAGTGGTTTTGAGCAAGAGGAATGGCACGCGATTATGAAAGCTTGGCGCACGCGCTTGTTGATCGTAGCCTGCTCGCAGATCAAGGCATTGAGGTAAGGTCTTTTGACAATGAACAAACGCAGCTCCCAATATGCCTGTGCCCTAATTGTGCGCGACAACCAAGTGCTACTCGGCAGGCGCGCGCATTTTCGTGCAGCTTACCCTAATTGTTGGGATTTCATTGGTGGAAAGATCGAAACCGGAGAATCGAAAGAGGCCGCGTTGACGCGCGAATTAGCGGAAGAAATCGCGATTGTGCCTACAAATCCAATCTATTTTGAGAAAATTGAAGACAAGCATGTCTGCACTGATCAACCACCTGTCTATCATTTTTACAAAGTAACCGAATGGCAAAACGGTGATCCGCATATAAACAACCATGAACACGCCCACTTGGCTTGGTTCACGTTGGAACAGGCTTGCGATCTCTCAAATCTCGCGCTGCCAGAGTACCGTAACCTGCTGCGCTCTTTGCTGAAGTAGAATGCGCTTAGGACAAAAGGCATGCCAAACCCGCCAACTTGAGCTAAGCTCAGCCCTATGGATATTACAGCGCTCAGTTTCTACGCGATAATTTGTGGTGTGTTAAGTTTGGCCGCCCCCCGGTTTGGCGGCGCTTGGATACGCTTTGGCTTGGGTGCCCTTGTTGGCATATTGGCGGCTTTGTTCCTGCCAATCATAAAGCAAAGCCTAGGGTATTGAGCGGCGGCAAGGTGCGCGAAATCACGCACCTTGCCCGATCATTTAATACCAGCCGCGTAGCTGAACAGTCGCGGCATCGCCCACGAGATCTGCAAACTCTTGTGGATCTTGCGTTCCGCCATCTCGGCCACGGAAATGGTATGGGTACACGTTCTTGGGTTTGAACTCGCGCACAGCGTCTGCTGCTGCAGAAGCAGGCATGGTGAATGGCAAATTCATGCAGACAAACGCAAGATCGATGTCTTTTAGCGCACGCATCTCAGGGATGTCCTCCGTGTCGCCTGAGAGGTAGATGCGAAAATCGGCCATGGTGAGAACATAGCCATTGTCGCGACCCATCGGGTGGAAATTTTTGCGCTCTTCTGTCAGGTTATAGGCAGGGATCGCATCGACCTTAAGCTCGCCAAAACTGGTGCTTTCGCCATTGGCAACCTGAACTGATTTGCTTTGCATCTCCTCGGACAGCTTGGCGTAAACGGCTGGGTTGGTGACAAGTTTGGTACCCTCTTGAACAAGCGCTGCAAGCGTCTCTGCGTTGAAGTGGTCGCCATGTTCATGAGTAATCAGGATCAAATCAGGCTTTGGACGGCTCGCGTAAATATTTGGATCACCAACAGGGTCGACGTAGAGAACACCAACAGGTGTTTCCATGATCACAGAAGCATGCCGGATTGGGTGTACTTTCACCGGACCTGCGCTTGATTCAAACATGTCTCCGCTATGGTTGGCAGCACTTGCGGCAAATGGAAAGACAGTGATGGCCGCCCCCGTTGCAGCAGTTGTTTTAGAAATTCACGTCGTGTCTGTGTCATACCTATGCCCTTATGTTGCGTAAGGAGAGGGTAGCATGACGATAGGACAAGGCAAGTTTTTGAAAGACACGTATCAAAACGAAAAACGCCCTCGGAGCGATCCGAAGGCGTTCTTTCTGGTCGCCTTACGTGTTCAGCACGCAAGGCCACTGGGCTGAATTCAGCCTTTTTCTTCGATGATCTCAACCATGTGAGAGATCTTGTTGACCATGCCGCGTACCGCTGGCGTGTCTTCAAGTTCACGTGTCTTGTGCATCTTGTTCAGGCCAAGACCGATAAGTGTCTGGCGCTGCTTTTCTGGGCGGCGGATCGGGGAACCGATCTGCTTTACAACGATTGTTTTAGCCATCTCTCAGGTCTCCTTACGCGTCAGCTGCTTCAGGAGCGGCCGCAGCAGGTGCGTCGTCCTTCTTCAGAATGTCAGCAACTTTCTTGCCACGGCGCTGTGCAACAGAGCGTGGGCTGCTTTCTTTCTTCAGACCGTCCATAGTGGCGCGGATCATGTTGTACGGGTTTTGCGAACCGATAGATTTCGCAACAACGTCTTGTACGCCAAGCATCTCGAATACGGCACGCATTGGACCACCGGCGATGATACCAGTACCTTGTGGTGCTGTGCGCATCACAACTTTGCCTGCGCCGTGACGGCCCTCGACATCGTGGTGCAACGTGCGGCCTTCGCGAAGGGCAACGCGGATCATCTGACGCTTTGCTTGCTCTGTGGCTTTACGGATCGCTTCAGGAACTTCCTTCGCTTTACCTTTGCCAAAGCCTACGCGGCCCTTTTGGTCGCCAACAACGACAAGTGCGGCGAAGCCAAAGCGCTTACCACCCTTAACGGTTTTGGAAACGCGGTTGATCGCAACCAAGCGATCGGCGAATTCCGGTGTTTCATCGCGGCGATTGCCACGGCGGTTGTCACGTTCTGCCATGTGGAGCAGTCCTTTTATGAGTGGCGCACTTGGCACCTGAATTTCGTTCGATCCTAGTGAGTGAGGCACCCCTGGGTCATCGGAAGAGCCCGCCTAAGCGAGCTCTTCTCAAGTGATTTAGATCTTCAAACCACCTTCACGCGCGGCTTCGGCAACTGCCTTGACCTTACCGTGAAAGAGGAAACCGCCACGGTCGAAGTAAACTTCTTCCACGCCAGCTTTCTTTGCGCGTTCTGCAATCGCAGCACCAATTTTGGTGGCTGCTTCAACATTGTTCTTGCCGACAACACCCAAAGACTTCTCCAAGGAGGAAGCCGAGGCGAGTGTAACGCCATTCACATCATCAATCACCTGAGCGCTGATGTTTTTGTTGCTGCGGTGAACAGAGAGACGAAGACGTCCCGCGTTAACCTTGCGCAGTTTGTTCCGGACGCGCAGACGGCGCTTCAGAAACAGAGTTCTTTTGCTATTTGCCATTTGACTGGTCCTTACTTCTTCTTGCCTTCCTTACGGAAGATAAACTCGCCTTTGTAACGAATGCCTTTGCCCTTGTAGGGCTCAGGCTTGCGCCACGCACGAATGTCGGCGGCCACTTGGCCAACCTGCTGTTCGTCGTTGCCTTCGATGATGATTTCGGTCGGCTTCGGGACAGTAATCGTGATGCCCTCAGGGATTGCGAAATCGACGTCGTGAGACAGACCGAGGTTCAGTTTCACTACATTACCGGCCAAAGTGGCACGATAACCAACGCCGTGGATCTCAAGCTCTTTCTTGGCACCGGTGTTCACACCAGTCACAAGATTTGCGATGCGAGTGCGGGACATGCCCCACTGCTGACGCGCGCGCTTGGAATTGCCACGAGGTGTGACTTTAACGGTGTTTTCCTCAACTGTGAGGGTAACATCGTCTGTTGCGGTGAAGCTGCGTGCCCCCTTAGGGCCTTTCACTTCAACAGTCTGACCGGAAACAGCTGCGGTAACACCTGTAGGTAGATCGACTGGTTTTTTACCAATTCGAGACATACGCTTTCCTTAGAAGACTGTGCAGAGCACTTCGCCGCCAACGTGGGCAGAGCGTGCAGATGCATCCGACATCACACCTTTGGAGGTGGAGACAATCGACACACCCAAGCCCTGACGGACTGTTGGGATGTCATTAGCGCCCATGTAAACGCGACGACCAGGCTTGGAAACCCGCTTCAATTCGCGAATGACAGGGATGCCATCGTAGTACTTCAGGCTGATTTCGAGAGCCGGGTGGCCGTCAGAACCAGTCATTGCTTCGTAGCCACGGATGTAGCCTTCGTCTGCAAGCACATCCAGAACCCAAGCACGAATCTTGGACGCAGGTGTCATCACAGTAGACTTGCCACGCATCTGAGCGTTGCGGATCCGTGTGAGCATGTCGGCGATAGGATCAGTCATATCTTATCTCCTTACCAGCTCGACTTCACGAAGCCCGGCAACTGACCATGGGAGGCCAGGTCACGTAGGGCGATACGAGAAACCTTGAGTTTACGATAATATGCGTGAGGACGACCAGTCAGCTGGCAACGGTTGTGCAAGCGTGTGGCCGAGCTGTTGCGCGGCAGTTTTGCAAGCTTCAGGCGAGCCGTAAAACGCTCTTCCATTGTCTTGCTTTCGTCATTCGCGATCTCTTTCAGCGCAGCACGCTTAGCAGCATATTTTGCTACCAGTGCTTCACGCTTCTTTTCGCGTTCGATCATTGCTTTTTTAGCCATAACTCTCTCTCCCGCGCTTAGCTGTTGAACGGCATGTTGAAGTGCTTCAACAGTGCTTTAGCTTCAGCGTCGGTTGCAGAAGTGGTGGTGATGATGATGTCCATCCCCCACACTTCGTCCACTTTGTCATACTCGATTTCTGGGAAAACGATGTGCTCTTTCATGCCCATGGCGTAGTTGCCACGGCCGTCAAAGCTTTTCCCGGAAACACCGCGGAAGTCACGTACACGTGGCATCGCAATGGTGATCAGACGGTCGAGGAATTCATACATACGGTCGCCGCGCAGGGTTACTTTCGTACCCAGTGGCATTTCTTCACGTACGCGGAAACCCGCGATGGATTTCTTCGCTTTGGTTACAACAGCTAACTGGCCTGCAATCGCGGTCAGGTCTTCCTGAGCGGATTTGGCTTTCTTGCTGTCACGAACGGCTTCTGCGCCACACCCGATGTTCAGAACAATTTTGTCCAAACGGGGGATTTGCATGTCGTTCTTGTAACCGAACTCTTCCTTCATAGCTGCGCGGATCGTGTCGCGGTACTCAGCCTTCAGGCGGGGTGTGTAATCGCTAGAATCAAGCATCAATCACGTCTCCCGTGGTTTTTGCGAAGCGCACTTTCTTGTCGCCTTCCATGCGGAAGCCAACGCGAGTTGCTTTGCCGTTTGCGTCGATAAGAGACAGGTTGCTCAGCTGGATTGGCATCGCTTTCGGGATGCGGCCACCTTGAGACGTTTGGCTCTGGCGTGTTGCGCGGATGGCGATGTTGATGCCATCTACAACTGCTTTACCTGACTTAGGATCAACAGAGCTGATTGTGCCCTCTTTACCCTTATCTTTGCCAGCAAGCACGACGACTTTGTCGCCCTTTTTCAACTTAGCAGCCATATCACAGCACCTCCGGCGCGAGCGAGATGATTTTCATGAAGTTCTTTGCACGCAATTCGCGAACAACTGGTCCAAAGATACGTGTACCTACTGGCTCATTGTTGTTGTTCAGAATTACCGCGGCATTGCGATCAAAACGGATCACAGTCCCATCTTCACGGAATACTTCTTTGGCGGTACGTACGACGACGGCTTTACGCACGTCACCTTTCTTTACGCGACCGCGCGGGATGGCTTCCTTAACTGAAACGACGATAATATCTCCAACGGAGGCATAACGACGTTTGGAACCACCCAGAACCTTGATGCACTGAACACGGCGAGCGCCGCTGTTGTCAGCTACATCCAGATTTGTTTGCATCTGGATCATTTGGTTTCTCCGGACCTATGGGGCAGCGATGCGCGCTGAAATCCCCAGGGTTTCACTTCCTAAGAAGCGCCGGAAGCTTGAATTAAGCTTCCAACACTTCCCAGCGTTTTGTCTTCGAGCGAGGTGCGCATTCGATAATCCGAACTTTGTCACCAACCTTGAAGGCATTCTGTTCATCGTGCGCCCGATACTTTTTGGACTTACGAATGGTTTTCTTAAGAACCGGGTGTGTAAAGCGACGCTCTACAGATACGGTAATTGTTTGTGCGTTTGCGTCAGAAGTTACGACGCCGTTAAGAATACGCTTAGGCATATCGAGACTTCCTTATTCTGCAGCAGCCGCAGCTGCCTTTTCGTTAAGAATGGTATTCACGCGAGCGACGTCGCGCTTCACACCGCGCATACGCGCTGTGGATTCCATTGCGCCTGTGGCTTGCTGAAAGCGCAAGTTGAAGGCTTCTTTCTTGAGATTTGCCAGCTCTTCACGGAGCTGATCGGGCGTTTTATCCCGCAGTTCGTTGGCGTTCATAGCCTATTCCTTTTTCAACATCACGAGGTTGCCGCAAGAGCGTGACAAACGAATCCCGTGGAGGTCACTAGAAGTTGTGCGTTTAGAGGGGTTATTGCCTTGGCGCAAGTGTTGTTTCGCAACAGTATTTCCATGCGGTGTTTAGGTGTCGCGCGCGCCGCCCTCGTATGGAATTAATCAAAAGTCGACGCTGACTTCAGTGATTGTTTCTAGTTTGGGAACATCTGCGCCCAATCCAAAGAAGAGCATCGCCGTGATCACTAAGATTCTTGTTATTTTCGTTGCATGCCGCAATCTCGCGCCTCACTCTCATCTTTTAAATGTACGAGGGAGTTTGGGTATTTGGGTTATTGCGCTGATGTTTGCTTTGATGCTGGGCGTTGTTTTTGGATTTGAGAACACTTCTGAGCTAACTGACCCCGATCCATCAGACGCTCCACAAGACGAAGGCATGGAGCCTGATCCCGTCGCTCCCCTGGCCGACCCGATGCCCGAACCTGCGCTTGAAACTGTGGAAGAAGACACCACAGAGCCTGAGCTAGAGCCTGCAAGTCCGGAGCCAATCGTTTCAGAAGAAATAGGGGAAACGTTCGAACTGCTTTCAAACCAATCCGCTACAGGAACAGGCAGTGACGACCGGTTTGTACTGATCGAGGGCGAACGCCTTCCCTCTGATGGGACCGCTATTTCAATTAGCGGCGGTGCTGGCGATGATACGTTCGACTTACTTAACCCAACGGGCGAGGCAGACACCCTTAACTCCCCTTTCCTTTTCAGCGAGGCACTCGTCGATGGCGGCGCTGGTAACGACACCATTAACGTGGCCGCGCCCGATTCAACCGTGTCTGGCGGGGACGGCGATGATCGGATCAATGTTGTCGTTGCGGGCAATACGTTCATTACAGGCGATGCTGGTGATGATTACATCTTTGGCGATCAAGTTAATGATCCTGTGACCATCCAAGGCGGAACAGGTAACGACACGATTGATGCCACAGATATGAGCAATGTGGCGGCTTTCGGCGATGAGGGGAATGATCAAATCATGGTCACAGGTCGTGACTTACTTGGAACGGGCTATTCGACTTTTGCATCCGGCGGCGATGGCGAAGACACTCTTAGTCTTGCAGATGAAGCATTTAGAAGTGACCCGCGTTTTATGCCTATTGGGTTGCGCGGTGATGCTGGAAACGACATCTTTGAATTGACCTTCAACGAGGGTCGCGAGATCGACGTTCCCTTGGACGCGACGCCCCCTGCATCCGTTTTTGTGGCGGAGTTGCTCGACTTTGAACCCGGTATCGATGCCATTTTGATCGAACCGCAGGTGATGAATGACGCCTTTGAGATCACTCAAGCGCGCCTTGATGAGAATGCAACCGCAGGAACCACCGAGTTGATCATTTCTTATCAGAGCGAAACAGAAATAGATCGCGAAGTCCGCGTTATCATCAATGCAACAGGGATAAGTTTTGATGATATTTCTCTTGTCGGCATAGACGAAGCCGCACTTACAACACCACTGATCTCATAACTTATAGGTTTCGTTCAGAGTGTCGGTGCGTTAAGCGATGCGCATGTTAGATCTATCAAAAACACCCCTCGCGCAGCTATCCCTTCAGGAAGACGCCCGCCCGAAAATGCCACCTATCGCGGGGGCGACTGATGTGGATCGGCGCAAAGGGAAACATCTGGCCGCGATCCATCGTCATTATCTTTCCGAGATGGCGCAAATCGCGCAAGTGTTGGAGCGGATCAAAGCGGGGGATGAACCGCCTGAGGCACTATCGCAAATCGTGCTGCATTCAGACATGCGCAAAAACTTCGAAGTCGTGGGAACGATCTGTGGTCACCAATGTCGCGTTTTAACGATGCACCACAATATCGAAGAACACTCTATGTTCCCTGCACTTGCCGCTAAAGGAAATTCCGCATTGACAGCGGTGGTCGAAAAATTACGCGCAGAGCATTTGATCGTGCACGAACTTCTCAAACGTCTTGAAGCCGCAGGCAGCACCCTCACCCAAACCCCAAGTGATGCGCACTTTCGCGACGCCACTGAGGTGTTCTTTAAGCTACGCCGCGTGGTGATCTCGCATTTTGGCTATGAAGAAACCGAGCTTGAAGAAGCTATCGGGCTATATCTTGACGGCCTTTAAGCGCCTCGTCGGTCTACACAAACGTGGCGACGGCGCGGGCACGGTAAAGCATTCGGACGCTTTTGGCTGATTGTTCCCAATTTTCGCAAAAATTGGTCGGATATCTGGACGAAACCAGCCAGAACACCCTGAAAAGCGCTCTATTAACCTTCGTTAATTGACGCCCTCTGCGCTGAGTGAAGTGGTCCTACTAATTCGGACAGGTTTGTGGCTCAGCTAAGATGTAATCGGG
>NZ_MLCB01000124.1 GCF_001890925.1 Planktotalea frisia | reverse complement strand
TGTAGATATGTACGGACTCTCGGGACACTTCCTGTAAATTCCCTGATTTGGGATGGAGGAAGTATTCATGACGAACGAAGAACGCGACATTCAACGCAAACTTAAAGTGCTCCAGCATGCCGAGAAGATCGGCAACGTCCGCAAAGCTTGCCGGTATTTTGGGATCGGCAGGTCCAGTTTTTATAGATGGCGTGATGCATACCAAAAGCATGGTGAAGCTGGCTTGAAGAATGCCAAATCGATTCCGAAAAATCTTGCCAACCAAACGCCCGCTGAGATCGTCGAGAAAGTACTTTATCTGCGGCGAAAGTATCACCTCGGGCCAATAAGAATCGTCTGGTATTTGGCGCGCTATCACGGCATCAAAATCTCAGACGCCGGTGTCTACCGCATCCTCAAGCGCAACGGCCTTAACCGGCTGCCCAGAGGTACACGAATGCGCAAGCTGCACACCAAACGCGATCAAAAGCAGGTGCCAGGACATCACATTCAAGTGGACGTTAAGTTTCTGACCTTCAAAGGAAAAAGCGGCGAAAAGGTACGTCGGTTCCAATACACAGCGATCGACGATGCAACCAGAGTTCGCGCCCTCAAGATCTACGAGAAGCATACGCAGGCAAACGCCATCGACTTCATTGATCACATCATCGAAAAGTTTCCATTCCGCATTCGCGAGGTGCGGACCGACAACGGTCACGAGTCCCAGGCCAAATTCCATTGGCATGTCGAAGACCTCGGAAACAGGCACGCCTACATCAAACGGGGTACTCCTCAACTCAATGGCAAAGTCGAACGATCCCACCGTTCCGATCAGCAGGAGTTCTATCAACTTCTCAGCTACAAAGGTGACGTCGATCTGGAGGCTAAACTCGACGAATGGGAGCGCTTCTACAACTTCGCTAGACCGCACGGCGCGCATAACGGCCAGACCCCTTACGAAGCTCTCAGAGACAA
>NZ_MLCB01000123.1 GCF_001890925.1 Planktotalea frisia | reverse complement strand
CCGGCTCGAGGGTCTCCGAAGTATCAGGCCTGAGGGTCAAAGACTGTGACCTAGAACAACAATGTCTCCACCTGACAGCCACCCCTTGGAGAAGCCTCAAGACCAACAACTCGGAGCGCTCTGTGCCACTCTCGCATACTGCTGCCGCAGCCTTGGGAAAGCTAGCTCAAGGTAAGGACCCAGAGGCACCCCTGTTTCCAAACTATGCCAAGGACAGAGGCGCTGACAGTTGTTCAGCCATGCTAATGAAGCGCCTACGCTCAGTCATCACCGACAAGAAGCTTACCATGCACAGCCTTCGCCACCGCATGAAGGACAAACTGAGGAACACAGGCTGTCCTGAGGCCATCTCCCTAGCCATCCTCGGGCACAGCACCAACACAGTGGCTACCAACTACGGCTCGGGGTATGCCTTGGAGGTCATGCGGGAGCACTTGGAGAAAACATGGACCTGAGCATTTTAAATACTGCAGAAAACCCAATTCCCACTCATGCCTATGCTGCATTCCTGGCAGTCATTTTAGGTGGTATCCAGCTATCAAGGCCAAAGGGCACAAGCTCTCATAAATACCTTGGATACACTTGGGTCCTGCTGATGTTGTGGGTCAGTATCAGCAGCTTTTGGATTCAAACAATCAAGATACTCGGGCCCTTCAGCCCCATCCACTTCCTGTCCATCTTTACCATATGGTCTGTTTTTGAAGCCATCCGGTCAGCTAGAAACGGAAACATCATACGTCACAAAAGAATGATGAAGCTGCTCTACATCCTAGCGCTCATAGTGACGGGCTTGTTCACGCTGCTTCCAGGGCGGACAATGAATGCTGTGTTGTTTGGTTTGTAAGCGATAAATCGGAGCAGGTGTGGTGATTGATATTCTATACACAGAGTCCTCGAGCACCCGACTTTTGACGGGTTGACGTCTGACCGTAGAACGATTCAGCTAACCGCATGATCCG
>NZ_MLCB01000122.1 GCF_001890925.1 Planktotalea frisia | reverse complement strand
TCACCCACAAGACGAGCACGCTGATATCGAGGGCGACCCACAGCCAGTCGAGGACCTTGGGTAGAAGTGGCAGGAGTGGTGTGAGGGGTAGCAAGGGCATGGGCCTGAGCCTCCTTGATGATGGTTGTGAAGGTTTGGTTCAGCTCAGCCACACGCAGCTTGGCCTCACGGGCATCCCCCGTCTTGAGGGATTGCTTGAGGGCTGTGCCCAAGAGGGGTTGCAGTGCCTTGGGGTAGGTCCTGCGGTAAACCCAGGTGTTGTGGGTCTTGTAGGCGTACTTAATCTGAGGTGACATGACGTCTCCTTTCTGGGGCAATTGCCCTGGTTTGGGTGATGGGTTGGGATTTTGTGAGCAGCGCCAAGGAGGGGCAGGGACTAAGCCCTTCCCTGACATGCTCTTGGCTTAGGTTGGTCTCGACAAGACCTGCAGAACCAACGCAATGTCTGGTTCTCCGTATTCCCCAGCAAGGGGACCTGTGAGGGCAGTGCCTGTGATGCAGTCCTCGAAGACTTCATCCACCAAGAACTGGTGTGAGGGGATGTCGTCAAAGCCAGCAAGCAACACGATGCTGCCAGGGGTGATGGTAAGGTCAGTCATCCTAGCCCCTCTGCAGCAGGAGGTCAGGCAACAGTAGGCCCAGGGTGAGACTGAGTGGGATTGGAAAGGGGAAGGGCTGTAGCATGCTCGGTAAGCCAGCAAGCACAACAAGGGCCCCTGAGAGTACCTGTGGGATTGCCAGTGAGATGTCCCAGCGTTTGCGCAGCTGCCACTGCAGGACAAGTCGAAGAGCACCCCCTGCAAGAGCAAGGGCTGTGAAGGTCGTAAACATGATTGGTCTCCATGATGGTTGTTATCATCATAGAGGTCCGAAAGTTCTCAGTTTTGGGACGGAGTGGGCTGGACCTGCGAGTACCCAACTAGCCAACTACCCGAGTACCCGGGTATCTAATTGGGCAAGTAGGCAACTAGGCTAGTAGGCAGCCCAAAATCTCGCCCTAGGCTATGAGGTCGCCTTCGATTGCTCTAAATGCTGATGGAAGGTGAGAGTATCCGCTTACGGGTCCCCTATATGAAGAGGGTTTAGAGGATCCCCTTAGGGTCCTTGTGTATTGATGTTGTTCTTATTGATTATCCACAACAACATACCTCCACGAGATACCCACTCTAGGATTATTCCAGGACTACCCTAAGCTCACATCTGGGGTGATACCTGTATGTTCCCTGAAGACCTGCTTCATGACTGCCCCAGCTTTGTCTGCGTTATCATCCCGAACAACAACAGCATCATGGACAGGCAGGGCAACGATACCTTCCGACCTGAGGGTTTCCAGCACATCGACCAAGATATCGGACTCTTTACGGAACAGTTGCATACCAATCCCTGAGGTCATCAGTGGGAAGATCACGGGGTGCTTTTTCTCGACAGCTCTAAGAATATCTCTGAGGTTGATCCTTGAGGGGAAGTGCTTGCGGGACCCTTTGGGTAGTCGTCTAGGAACTCCTGGACTGTTGATGATCGCTTGCATCACCTTCTTGATGCCTTTGCGGCACTCCGTTGGAATGCCATACTCGGAGAGGTCGTAGAGGTCACCTACGGGAACGTAGTCTTGTGCTTGCGCTTCAGCATACAACAACAAGAGGCTCATCTGTCCGTAGTCGAGCTCCACACACCAATCATCCTCGATGAGGATATGCTCCAGACGTTCATCCGAGGACATGGCTTGCCAGAATCCACCATAGAGCCTGCCGCCTTGTGCAAAGTCTGAGTTGTTGAAGATGCGACGCAGGCGACGGTGTGTTGGATCCACTTGGGGGTGACTACAGGTGATGTCCGCAGTGTCGAGCCAAGCATTGATGTCGGTCATCTGCTGACGCAGGGCGAGGGTTGCCTCATCGTCCTCGTACTCTTGATACTTGGCGATGCTGTTAGAGTGATGCTTGGGAGCCCGCAGGATGATCGCTTCCTCCTCAGGCGCAGGACCTATGTCATCCCTGACAATCCCGAAGTGTTCTATGCGTGACAACAGCTTTGGACCTGCCTTCAGAATGGTTTGTTGTCCTCCTGCAAAGGCTACATTCAGATCTCCATCTACAATCTTGAAGGTGCTGTGGCCTTTCTCGACAACGACAAAGTCCATCTCAGGTGCTGACATCACGTCCAAGATGGCTGGAAGGGTTTTGCCCAAGGCTGTCCCTTTGTATCGTGACTTTGACCTCAGGACTTTATTGCTGAGGGGGAGATGTATGCTGTCGTTGTCAGGCCCAAGCTCTACAGCACAGAGATCACACAGGATGGCTTCAACCGTACGGTCATAGGTTACCTGGTCAGCGGGTCTTCGAGCTCTCTTGCGGGTCTCGTGATAAGCTTCATACCCACTCATTTGGACCTGTACTTCTGCGATGAGCGCCATGAGCTTATCGGTCCTGGCACACAAGAACGGGTTGAATGCGCGGGCTTTATTCATTCAAAAAATATCCAGTA
>NZ_MLCB01000121.1 GCF_001890925.1 Planktotalea frisia | reverse complement strand
ACCAGATACGCCGCCAACCTTCAAACCGCCCAAACACCAGATTCAGTCATAGCTCGGGATAGGTAGATGAATTGGCGAGACTCCAATCAGATGAACTCAAGGTTTTTCAAGCGGCATCACCTAACAAGGACACACTAGAGACTTTCATCACCGAAGTTACCAAACCTTTTGGGTCACCCGATATTGTGGTCCACTCCACCGACAATTCCTTTGAGGAAACCGCAGATAATGTCACCGAGCGGACATGAAACCAAACGGTTAAGGCGAACTTGTCGGATCCGTTTTTCATCAATGAAGCACTTGTGGGGAGCATGAAGGCACAAAAGTGGGGTCGCATCGTTCATATTACGAGCACCGATGGCCTTCATAGTGCACCCAATGCCGTAAGCTACGGCGCAGCTATTGCTGGCGTCACACAGCCGGTGCGCTCAATGGCTGACGCTTGGTCGCACTTTGGGGTGACAGTGAATGCTATTGTACCCAACTGCTTTTCAGAGCAAATCGATGACGTTGAAGTGGGAACTTGTATTGGGCGAACTGGAAAAGCTACAGAACTTGACGGTCCGATTTTATTTTTGTGCTCAAACGCATCGACTTATGTCACCGGTCAAACGTTGAATGTGGACGGCGGACATACTGCTAAGTAGCTTAGCAAGGACGCAATCATTGTCTTTTTTTTGGGTCTTCACCAAGCCTCTTGGCTTTAGACAAGTATCTTGCATCAGCATCTCCAAAATCAATAGATCGATCACAACATTTTGGCTTTTAGCCCGATCAATGAATGGCTGCTTTGGTGAAAAAGCCACTGAGAATGTGCGACTGCAGCGAAGGTCCGCAATCCGCCGATTCTGTGGAAAAACAACGTGTTGCTGGCGCAGAAAGTATTCCTGATCTCCTTCTTGTTGAAGATCAGCAGACTACAAATCGTAGCTTACGTCAGTGTCCGAATTTCGGGGGTAGCTCAGTAATCCTCAAACCGACTTGGCCAGTTCACAACTAATAGCTTAAAAGTGCCCTGACGGACCGAGCGCCTTGAAGCACTTGAAAAAGCAACTGCTTTCACTGGGGAATTGCCAGATTCAGCGTCCTTTCCAAACTGGATCACGTTTCTCGGCAAAGGCTTTGGCACCCTCTAATTGATCTTCAGAAGTGTAAAGTGTTTCCACAGTTTTGAACTGGCTTTTTGTGATTTTGTTAAGCGCGTCTTGGAATTTCATGTCCTCAGCCTCGCGCACGACCTCCTTGATCGCAGCATAGACGAGGGGCGGCCCTTCCGCGAGCATCTGGGCGAGTTTGCGGGTCTCGGTCATAAGATCAACCGCGGGATAGATATGGTTAATCATACCCCAGCGCGCGGCCTCATTTGCATCTAACCATCGGCCTGTGAGCAACATTTCCATCGCAATATGGTAAGGAATACGCTTTGGGAGCTTAACGCTTGCAGCGTCGGCAACAGTACCTGAGCGAATTTCTGGTAAAGCAAAACTCACGTGTTCGGCAGCCAAAATGATGTCTGCACTCAGTGCGAGTTCGAGACCGCCGCCGCAGCAAATCCCATTTACCGCGGCAATCACCGGTTTGTTTAGGTGGGGAAGTTCTTGCAAACCTCCAAAACCGCCGACACCATAATCGCCATCGACTGCGTCCCCATCAGCTGCTGCTTTGAGGTCCCAACCAGGGCAAAAAAACTTGTCACCTTCGCCCGTGATAATCGCAACGCGAAGATCAGGATCGTCACGGAAGTCTTTAAAAACTTGACCCATTATACGGCTCGTCGCGAGATCAATGGCATTGGCTTTTGGGCGATCAAGCGTAACTTCAAGGACATGCCCAACCCGGTGGGTCTTGATTGGATTGTCGTTCATGGCGCGTCTCCTTGGACGATGAGGGCATCTACTGCGACCGCGCTGGTTGGGGTGCAGATCAACGGGTTAACCTCAACTTCTTGCACCTGACCTTGATGTGCAATGACATATTTTTGGATCGCGTCAATCGCAGCCCAAAGTGCTTTACGATCAATTGGTTGAGCGCCGCGATACCCGTCGAGAATGGGCGCGCAACGCAAACTGCTCAACGCTTGGGTGACATCATTTTCTGTGACAGGTAAAACAAGCGAAGTGGTGTCTTTTAGCAATTCAGTCAGCGTTCCACCGGCACCAAGTGTTAACACGTATCCGTGCGCCAGATCGACCGTTACGGCGACGAGCATCTCAACGATCGAGTTTTGTATCATCTCTTCAAGAAGATATTCTTCGCAGTTCATTTTCGCACGAGCGCTTTTGACGGTCTCGATGTTGGTTAAGCCCACATGCACCGCACCGCTTTCAGACTTGTGTGCTAGGCCGAGCCCCTTAAGCACCCAAGGGGGGCACAGCGAGGTTTTTGCTGCTTCAAAATCTGCTGACGTCTTGCAGATCAGCGAATTAGGGATTTCCAAACCGAATTTCCCAAGTGCCTTTTTGGCGTCAGCTTCACTCAAAGTCGAAACGTTCTCAGGCTGTTGAGGTAGCAAAACGGGCTTTGCATGCAGCCGTTTGATGCCTGCCAATGCTACGGCGCGCAGGGCGGTGTCCATCCCATTGAGCGGGATCACTCTTTCGCGGATTAACCTTTGTGAGACGCCTTCGGGCATCGTGTCAGGGAGCGATCCAACGACACCAATCGGAATATTTGTACCGCGCTTGCAGGCAATAATCGCGTCTAGTGCGAAATCCCAGTCTGAAGTATCGCATCGATCTGCGCGCGGGATGTCCAAAACGACGAGCCCCAGAGCGATGTCTGCATCGAACAACGCGTCAAAGGTTTGTTGCATCAGTTCTTTGTCAGGCCAGATATAAGTGTGGTAATCTAGAGGGTTAGCAAGTGCTACTTTGGGACCTAGAGTTTTGCGTAGCTTTGTTTCTTGAGCAACTTTTAGGGGTGGAAACGCTAAATCGGATTCGGCAGCAAGGTCCGCCATCAAACTCGCTTCGCCGCCTGAACACGACGCTGAGGCGATCCTGTTCGACGCTAACGGACCCGCAATGTGCCAAATTTTCAAGAGTTCTAGGAAGGTACTCAAATCATCGACCTGCGCGAACCCTAAACGGTTAATAAGCGTGCTTGCACCGGTATGACTTCCCGCGAGAGAGGCGGTATGCGAAACAGACGCAAGTTGTGCTTGATCTGATTTACCAACCTTAAGAACACAAATAGGCTTTTTTAGTTCATGTGATAGGTGAGCTAAATGCTCCAATGCTCTGATATCATTAATCCCCTCAATGTGAAGGCCAAGGCAAGTGACGCGAGGATCACGTAGTAAATCCATTCCAATTTCAGGGAGATCTGTTTGCGCTTGATTACCCGCTGTAACCACGTACGCAAGAGGAACCGCGCGATTTTGCATGGTTAAATTGATCGCGATATTCGAGCTTTGAGTGATGATCGCGACACCACTTTCAACGCGTTGCCCACCATGTTGATCTGGCCAAAGTGCACAACCATCTAGGTAATTAAGAAAACCGTAACAGTTTGGTCCTAGAAACGGCATATCACCCGCAGCTTGTAGCAACCTTGCTTGAAGATCCGCCCCATCTTTAATCTCGGCCGACGCTTCTGCAAATCCGGAGGCAAAACAAACAGCGCCGCCTGCGTCGCTTTTAGAAAGAGAGGTCAGACACTTTACAGTCGCGTTGCGATTGACACCGAGAAAGCTGGAATCAGGTGCGCTAGGAAGATCCTCAATTGTTGGATAGGCCCGCAACCCTTCGATTGACGTCTTTGTCGGATGCACCGGCCAAATATCGCCATCAAAGCCAATAGATTTGCAGGTTTTGATAACATTTCTACACCAAGCTCCACCGCCGACAATTGCGATGGATTTTGGTTTCAGCAAACGTTCTAGTGACTTACGTGACATGGATTATGCGCCAAGAGGGCGGAACAAGTCGCGGCTTATGATGTGGCGTTGGATTTCGCTGGTTCCATCCCAAATCCGCTCGACACGGGCATCGCGCCAGAAACGCTCGATTGGATAGTCGTCCATCAAGCCCATACCGCCATGGATCTGCAATGTCGTATCGGTGACGCGTGCGAGCATTTCTGTCGCGTAAAGCTTGGCGCTCGCGATTTCTCGGTTCGCTGGCAAACCTTGATCCAGACGCCATGCACCCGAAAGGGTAAGCCAATCCGCGGCATCAATTTCGGTAATCATATCGGCAATTTGAAAACTGACACCTTGGAATTTGCTGATTTGCTGGCCGAACTGTTTTCGCTCTGCGGCGTAGTTCAAAGCATAGTCAAAACAGCGGCGTGCACGTCCGACGCTAAATGCCGCCACAGTCAGACGAGTGGCATAAAGCCATTCGTTCATCACCGCAAAACCGCCATCGACCTCGCCCAAGACTTGCGCATCGGGGAGGCGGCAATCCGTAAAATCGAGTACATAATTTTTGTAGCCACGATGGGAAACTGATTTGTAGCCTTCGCGTGCTTCAAAGCCGGGGGTTCCTCGATCAACCAAGAATGCGGTAATGCGTTTTTTGGGCCCTTTAGGGGTTTGATCTTCGCCTGTTGCTACGAAAACGATAAAGAAATCAGCGTGTTCGCCACCGGAAATAAAGTGTTTTGAGCCATTGATGATCCAATCACCACCGGACCGCATCGCGCTGCATTTCATCCCGCGCACATCAGAACCAGCTTCAGGTTCGGTCATTGCCAAGGCGTCCATTTTTTCGCCGCGTACTGCGGGTAACAGATAGCGTTCGCGCTGATCGCCTTCGCAAGCCATCAAGATGTTTTGTGGCCGACCGAAAAAATGCGTGAGCGCCATGGAGCCACGGCCGAGTTCGCGTTCGACCAGTGTAAAATCGAGATGGGAAAGACCCGCGCCACCAACCTCTTCGGGAAAGTTGCAGGCATAAAAGCCGAGATCTATCACTTTTTGCTTGAGCGCTTCACCAAGCTCGTGTGGCACCTGACCGCTTTGCTCAACTTCACTTTCATATGGATAAATTTCGTTTTCAACAAAACTACGGACCGTATCGACGATCATATTTTGCTCTTCGCTCAGTCCAAATTGCATGCATATATTCCGTTTGTTACCTCTCTAAAGTCGCCCTAGACACAGCTGGGTTTCCTGTTCGCGTGCGACATCGCATGTCTGTTTGCGACGGACTTTACAAGGGGTGCAAAACAAGGTCTTGAATTGGTACAATTGTTTGCTTGGAAACCATCACCCTTTGCGGCAACACTCAGCCTATGACACAGAAGAACACACGCATCGCTTTGAATGGATTTGGCCGCATCGGGCGATCAATTTTGAGGATCCTGCGCAGTGAGAACCTGCCGTTTGAGCTGGTTCTCGTAAACGATATTCAGCCGCTTGATGTGTGTGCCTATCTCTTTGAATACGATAGTGTTTTTGGGCGATACAATGGTGTCGTTGAACATTTTAACGGCGCTTTAGAGCTGGATGGCGATAGGATTGCGTTTCAGCATACGGATGATTTGAGCAAATTGGATCTATCCGACATAGACGTTGTGCTCGAATGTACGGGGCTTGCGGGAAACCGAGCTATTGCGACGCGCGGAATAGAGGCTGGGGCGACTTCCGTTTTGATATCTGGGCCATCTCAGACCGCAGATAAAACGATTGTCATTGGCGCTAACGATCAAGACCTCGGGGCGGCGCGCATAGTTTCAAACGCGTCCTGTACAACCAATGCGCTTGCGCCGCTTTTGCGGGTTTTGGACGAAGCTTATGGCATCGAAAGCGGTCACATGACGACGGTTCATTGCTATACGGGCAGCCAGCCGACTGTAGACAAACCGGGTGCTGATTTTGCGCGTAGCCGCGCGGCGGCCTTGTCGATGGTGCCTACGACAACAAGTGCGCAGCGCCTTACCGATGAGGTTCTGCCACATCTTGCAGGACGGATTGAAGCACGCGCGATCAGGGTGCCAACGGCCAGTGTTTCAGCGATTGATTTAACAGTGCAAACACGCGCGAGCGTAACGGCGCGGATAGTGCGTGATCATCTAAATTCACAAGCAAAAGGCAGCGTATTGGGTTGGACTGAACAACCGTTGGTTTCTTCGGACTTGCGCATGCGACCAGAGTCATTGGTTATTGTCGGGCCGGAAATCTCTGTGTCTGTTGGTGGTTTGTTACGGGTCTTTGGTTGGTACGACAATGAATGGGGTTTTTCCATGCGGATGCTCGAATTGGCACAGCGCATGGCTCAAAGATAGGACATGATATGCATCCGTTGGTGACAGAAGACTTGATAGAGAGCTATCAGCGCGACGGTGTTGTGCTGATCAAAGGGTTGTTTGCGGAGCATGTTGAAACGCTGCGCAAAGGTGTTCAGCGAAACATGGATGAACCCGGGCCATACGCGGCGGAAAACTTGAAAGCGGGCGAGGGTGGTCGCTTTTTCGATGATTATTGCAATTGGTCGCGCATTGACGAGTTTGAAGAGGTTGCGCGCCAAAGTGCTGCGGCTGAAGTCGCGGCAGATTTGATGCGCTCACAGAGCGTGCAGCTGTTTCACGACCATGTATTGGTGAAAGAACCGGGGACATCAAAGCCAACGCCATGGCACACGGACGGGCCGTATTATTTCGTTCAAGGTCAGCAAACCGTCAGCTTTTGGTCGCCGCTTGATGCCGTGACGGATGCGTCTTTGCGATGTGTCGCCGGATCGCATCTTTGGGAAAAGCCAGTCCTTCCAACGCGTTGGTTATCTGAAACCAGTTTCTATCCTGATGAGGACGCCTACATGCCGGTCCCTGATCCCGACGCGGAAGGGATGACTGTACGAGAATACGAGATGGAGCCGGGCGATGCTGTGGCGTTCAACTATTCAATTTTACATGGCGCGCGCGGCAATGAGACCAGCCAGCGCAGGCGCGCGTTCTCACTGCGATTGCTCGGGGATGATACGCGTTATGTAGAACGACCCGGGCCGACGTCGCCGCCGTTTCCGGGTCATGATATGGTTGCTGGCCAAAAGCTACGCGAGGATTGGTTTCCGATCCTCTACCGCCGCTAAAGGCTTAGAGGAATTTACCCATCGCAACGGCCGTGTCTGCCATACGGTTGGAGAAACCCCACTCGTTGTCATACCACGCAAGGATGCGACACATGTTGCCATCCATGACTTTGGTCTGATCCGTTGCAAAGATTGAGCTATGTGGATCGTGGTTGAAGTCCATTGAGACAAGCTTGCGATCATTGCATTCCAGAACCCCCGCGAGAGGACCGTCAGCTGCGGCTCTTATGGCTGCATTGATTTCCTCAACCGTTACGTCGCGATTGGTTTCAAATGTGAGATCAACAGCGGAGACATTCGGCGTAGGGACGCGGATGGCCACGCCGTCGAGTTTGCCCTCAAGCTCTGGCAGAACAAGTCCGACGGCTTTGGCCGCACCTGTAGAGGTTGGGATCATGCTCATCGCGGCAGCACGTGCGCGGTAGAGGTCCTTGTGCATCGTGTCGAGCGTCGGTTGATCGCCTGTGTAGCTGTGCACAGTCGTCATAAAGCCGCGCTTGATACCGAATGCGTTGTTGAGAACATAAGCGACAGGGGCCAAGCAGTTCGTTGTGCAAGACGCGTTGGATACGATCAGATCATCGGCTGTAAGGGTGTCACTGTTGACGCCGTAAACGATGGTTTTGTCAGCCCCTTTAGACGGAGCAGACACAAGAACGCGGCTCGCACCGTTTTCTAAATGCACTTTTGCTTTTTCTTTGTCTGTGAAGACGCCTGTGCATTCCATGACGATATCCACATCTGCCCATGGAAGCTCTGCAGGGTTGCGAAGTGCGGTGACAGCAATGGGTCCGCGACCAACGTCAATAGAGGTGTCGTTGTGCGTCACAGTGGCAGGGAAACGGCCATGGACACTGTCGTATTGCAGCAAGTGAGCGTTTGTTTCCACAGGGCCTAAGTCGTTGATTGCAACAACTTCGATATCTGTGCGACCGCTTTCGATGATCGCGCGCAAAATGTTGCGGCCGATACGTCCAAATCCGTTGATTGCTACTTTTACAGCCATGTCCACATCCTCATCATTCGCTTAGCGGTTTCGTTAGCGCTAACAAAAGCAAGCAGAGGGTAAAGTCAAGAGCGCCCGAGCAGATGTGACCCGCTTAGCGCCAGAATGCGAGCCATTCAGTCATATCGGTGAATTTCTTGGCCAAAAAGATGATGTTTGTTGAATCTGTCATAACAACGTCTGCAACAATCGCGATTGTGACGAGAAGGCCCAAGATGATCGCGAGTGTATTTGTCATGAGATGCTTTGCTGATTTGCCTAACCGCAAGATGCGACACCGTGGTCGAAATGCCAAGGCACAAAACCTTAGCCTTGCTGTTTCGCAAGCGCACGAAAATCGTGAGGCTCTTTGCTAGACCTTTTAAGCCTCCAAACTCTACTGGTTCAAACGGCCCAATGTAGCGGCCACATCTGCCATACGAGCAGAGAAGCCCCACTCATTGTCGTACCATGCAAGCACGCGAACAGTGCGACCACCAACGACTTTGGTTTGGTCCGGCGCAAAAATGCAGCTCTCTGTCGTGTGGTTGAAATCGATAGAAACCTTGGGTTCTGGATCATACGACAGCACAGCCCCCATGTGCCCTGCTGCGGCATCTTTGACGAGGGCGTTAACTTCTTCGACCGTTACCTCACGCTTAGCTTCAAATGTAAGATCCACCGCAGAGACGTTTGGTGTCGGCACGCGCATGGACGTGCCATCGAGCTTGCCTTTGAGGTTCGGCAGCACTTCGCCAAGTGCTTTCGCAGCGCCCGTCGAGGTCGGAATCATCGCCATAGCAGCCGCGCGTGCACGGTAAAGGTCCGCGTGGCGGCGATCGAGCATCGGTTGATCACCTGTGTAGGAGTGGATCGTGGTCATGATGCCACGCTCAATTCCGATACCCTCATCCAAGACTTTAGCAAGCGGGGCGAGGCAATTGGTGGTGCAAGAGCCATTGGAAATCATCGTATCGCCCTCGCGCATATCGCGGTGGTTCACGCCGAAGACGATTGTGCGCTCAACGTTTTTCGCAGGGGCGGAGATGAGCACTGCTTTCGCGCCACGCTCAAGATGGACTTTTGCTTTGTCGCCATCGTTGAATTGGCCAGTACATTCGAGCACCACATCACAGCCGGACCAATCGAGTTCAGCGGGATCGTAGGTCGAGAACATTTCCATCGGACCGCGGCCTAGATCCATTGTGTTGCCGCTGACTTTGACATCACCCGGAAAACGCCCGTGCACACTATCATAGCGCAGCAAGTGCGCGCTGGTCTCAATCGGACCTGTCGCGTTGACCTTGACCACTTGGACGTCATTGCGCGCTGCTTCTGCGATATGCGCGAGTGTGGAGCGTCCAATACGGCCAAAGCCGTTGATGCCAAGTGTTACGGTCATGGAAGTCTCCTAACTGCGCGTCTGTTGAGGGTTGTATAGCGAGCGGATGGGAGAGTGGCCAAAGGAATAATCGAATATTGGCAGTGTGTTAGCGATAAACTTGGCGGGTTGGCGCATGGTGGCGCTAACTGTTTAGCATCGCTTGGTCGTGGTTGCGGTAACACGCGCGCGCGGTTGAACTGCGATTCGTTTGGTGATGAGTGATTTTCCAATCATTTCATGATCGGACCAACTGGGGGCTAGCCCCCAGACCCCCAAAGTTTATCGGAAAGATGAAGGCGATCGAGTTGGTTTAGTGTAACGCCTTGGTCTGGTGAAGCCGCACCTTCAACCCGCCATGGGGAATAGGGGCGCTGGTGTCGCTGAAGGGCAGGCCACAGGTGCGTGCGAGCGACGTATCGGTGGTGATTATTGCCACGCGCCATCCTCTGAAACGTGTTTTGAGAGTGGTGCCAAGCGCGCCATAGAGCGCAAAGAGCTGCTTCTTTTCACCAATGCGTGCGCCGTAGGGTGGGTTTAGTATAACGAGGCCAGGCGGGCCATCGGGGCGCATGAGATCGCTGATGGAGGCGTGAGTGAAGGTGCATAGGTGTTCGATGCCAGCGCGATTGGCGTTTGAGGTGGCGTTGGTGATCGCACCTGCGTTGCGATCTGAGCCGTAAAAATGTGGCGTTTCGATCGGTTTTGGCACAGATGAGCGCAAGTCTGTCCAACGTTCAGGCATAAATGTCGCAAGACGCTCGAACGCGAAGTTGCGCGAGCGACCAGGATGCAGTCCAGCCGCAATTTCTGCGGCCTCGAGTGGGAATGTTCCAGAACCGCACATTGGGTCGAGGACTGGCTCGGAGCCTTGATAGCCGCTCGCGCGCAAAAAGAGAGCCGCGAGGGTTTCACGCATAGGGGCTTTGCCTACCGCCTCTTTGTGGCCGCGCTGGTGCAGTGGCGCACCTGAGCTATCAACAGAAAACGTGCACATGTTGTCTTCGATCCGGACCATGATTTTGATGGGATCTTCATTCGGTTCCGCTTGGCCCAAACGTTCGCGGATTGCTTTCTCGATGCGCTCTTTGGCGGCACCGGCATGATAGATTTTCGATTTGCGAGTTGTCACATCGACACGCACGAAAGTGCCCGCGTGTAACAGGGCAGCCCAGTCGAGCGTGCGGGTTTGTTTTTCAAGCTGGCTGAGGTTGAAGCTGCGGAAAATGGCAAAACGCGCAAGCACGCGCGATGCACCGCGCAAAGTGAGGTTGGCGCGCATGACATTTGGCCAAAGGCCAAAGAACGTGATGCCACCAGCCGTGATTTCTGCGCCTTTAAAGCCTGCTTCAAGCGCTTCGGCTTGTAGATACAGCTCAAGACCCGGAGGGCAGGCGCAAAAGATTTCAAAGGGTTTCATATCTGTGGAGCGGTTGGGTGCGCAAGATCACGCACCCACCGATCTCTTTATCCCAGCAAAGCTTTGACTTTGGCAGCGGTTGCTTGCGCAGTGATGCCGAAGTGCTCATATAGCTCGCCCGCAGGGGCAGAAGCACCAAAGCTATCCATGCCAACGAAGTCTGCTTTCGCTTCACGACCGCGTTCACCCAAAAGCCACTGATCCCAGCCCATACGCACACCTGCTTCGACAGCGACACGCACAGGACCGCCCGGAAGTACGCGCTTGCGGTAGCTTGCGTCTTGCTCGGCGAACAACTCCATACACGGCATAGACACGACGCGCGTGCCGATGCCCTCGGCCTGCAACAAGTCACGCGCTGCGAGGGCGATTTCGACTTCGGAACCAGATGCCATCAGGATCGCTTGGCGCTTGCCATCCGCATCAGCCAATACATATCCGCCCATGGCAGAGAGGTTCTTGGTCTTATGCTCAAGGCGCACTGTCGGCAGGTTCTGACGCGACAAAGCCAAGACAGAAGGTGTGGTTTTACTGGTCAGGGCGACTTCCCAACTCTCGGCCGTTTCAACGGTGTCCGCAGGGCGGAACACATAAGTGTTCGGCGTTGCGCGCGAGATCGCGAGATGCTCGACGGGTTGGTGCGTCGGGCCATCTTCGCCAAGACCGATGCTGTCGTGCGTCATCACGAAAACAGTCGGGATTTTGGACAAAGCTGCAAGACGCATCGCAGGACGCGCATAATCGGTGAAGCACATGAATGTGCCACCGTATGGGCGGATGCCGCCGTGCAGGACCATGCCGTTCATCGCAGAGGCCATGCCGTGCTCACGGATGCCCCAGTAAATGTAGCGCCCTTCGCGATTGTCCGTGTCGAACACGCCCATATCACCGGTCTTGGTATTGTTAGACCCTGTGAGATCCGCGGAACCACCAACAGTTTCCTGCATGATCGGGTTCACAACTTGCAACGTCATCTCAGAGGATTTGCGCGTTGCCACTTTTGGTGCGCTCTCAGTAACTTGTTTTTTGAACGCTTTGATCGTTGCGGCCAACTTTTTAGGTGCTTCGAGCGCATAGGCGCGGTCAAACTCGGCCTGTTTGTTGCCAGAGATCGCCGCGAAACGCTCTTTCCAAGCGGCATGCTCGGATGCGCCGCGTGATCCAATCGCTTCCCACGCGGATTTGATGTCTGCGGGAACTTCGAACGGACCGGATGTCCAGCCGTAGAGCGCTTTGGCCTCAGCCATCTGCGCATCATCCGTCAAAGCGCCGTGACCCTTTGAGGTATCTTGCGCCGCGTGGCCCAGTGCAATGTGAGTTTTGCACGCGATCATGGACGGCTTGTTGGATTTTTTCGCCGCTGTCAAAGCAGCGTCGATCTCATCAGGGTTATGCCCGTCAATTTCCTGCACATGCCAGCCAGAGGCTTTGAAGCGCATGACTTGATCTGTGCGATCAGACAACTCAACCGTCCCGTCGATCGTGATGTTGTTGTTGTCCCAAAGCACAATCAATTTGCCAAGCTCGTGACGGCCTGCAAGACCAATCGCTTCTTGGGACACACCTTCCATCAAGCAGCCGTCGCCCGCGATCACATATGTGTTGTGATCGACGATTTTCTTGCCGTAGCGCGCGCGCTGGATTTCTTCTGCCATCGCGAAACCAACGGAATTGGCGATGCCTTGGCCCAAGGGACCGGTCGTTGTTTCAATCGCATCTGCGAGGAAATTCTCAGGATGGCCCGCTGTGAGCGCACCTTTTTGGCGGAAGTTCTTTACTTGGTCCAAAGTGATCTGAGCATCGCCCACAAGATAGAGCAGGGAGTAAAGCAGCATGGAGCCGTGACCCGCCGAGAGAATAAAGCGATCGCGATCAGCCCAAAGCGGCGCACTTGCGTCAAACTTCATGTGCTTCTCAAAGAGCACGGTCGCAACATCGGCCATGCCCATCGGCATACCCGAGTGGCCAGAATTGGCGGCGTGGATTGCGTCCAAAGTCAGCGCACGAATGGCGGCTGCCTTGTTCCAGTGATCAGGGTTGGCGGAGCGAAGAGCTGCAATATCCAAAAGGGTCGTCCTTTGTGAGAGGCGGAGTATGTTTGCGCGCTGCATACCAAGCTAGTGGCAAAGATCAAGCGCGGCTCTTAAGTGATTGGCATGAAAGGGGGGAGTATTTTGCGAAAGCATTGGCTAAAGTTGGAAAAAGCCGCGCAAACGAGCGATTCGCTTGATGCGAGTCCAATTGCGTGTTGGTTAAAAAGAAGCAGACGAGGGAGAGCACGATGAGCGATATCACCGAGCTCGAGCGCCGGATTACGGCGGCGCTGGATCGAATTGGGGCTGGTTTAGATGGGCTGGAGGCACCTGCGCCTCTTGGTCCTGATCCTGCTGAATTACAAAACTCTTTGGATATTGCCGCCGCGCGTGTCGAAGAGCTCGAAAAAGAGCTGAGCGATCTGAAAGCCGCTAGTGCGGATATGGATGCGCTTGAGCAAGCTTTGAGCGATGAGAAACTTGCGAATGCCCAGCTTGAGGAACGCATGAAAAGCGTGCGCGATACCGCGGACCGTCATGCCTCTGCGATGGATATCCAGGCGCTTGAGCAGCAAAAGACGACTGCCAAGCTTGATACAGACCTGCAACGCCTGCGCCGCGCCGCTGAAGATTTACGCGCATCTAACCTGAGCCTTCGATCCGCGATGGAAGAAGGGCTGAGCGAGCCGCATTTGATTAACAAGGCAATGCTTGCAGAACTTGAAACCCTGCGCGCAACGCGTGCTGTAGAAATGGCGCAAGCAGATGCCGTTCTGGCAGCACTTGATCCATTGGTGAAACGTGCTGCACAAGACGCAGCAAAAGCTGGTGAAGAGGAGGGCACTCATGCCTGAGGTCACTATTTCCATCGGTGGGCGCAATTTCGAGGTCTCCTGCCAAGAGGGCGAGGAAAGCTATCTGCACTCCGCCGCGAAAATGCTCGACATAGAAGCACAGACCTTGGCCAGCCAAATCGGTCGTATACCGGAAGCACGCATGTTGTTGATGGCAGGCTTGATGCTTGCGGATAAAACCGCTGCGATGGAAGACAAGGTGCGCAGCGTCGAAAAACAGCTGGGTGCAACTCAAAACGAATTGACGGCCTTGCAGAACAAACCTGCGCCGGCTCCGGAGCGGATCGAGGTGCCTGTCGTGCCCCCGCAAGTGACGGATACCTTGGCAGAAGTCGCCGCGCGCGCAGAATCTCTCGCGGCCGCGATCGAAGAAAAGTGCCAGCCTGCAAGCTGACACCGCCTTATGATCTTGCATGCTGTCTATTGTAGCGTCCTGAGCGAGATAGAGCGCAATGAAGTGACTGCGCTCTTTCAGCAGTTGGAAGCCCTGTGCGAGAGGCTCGAAGGCGCTTTGTCCTTTGAGAGCGGACCAAACAGAGATTTCGAACAAAAATCCAAGATCTATTCGGATGGTTTCATTATCCGTTTCGAAAATGCGGATGCCCTAAAACGTTACGCAGAGCACCCTACGCACAAAGAACTTGGTGCTCAGCTGTGCACGTTTTGCGACGGTGGCGCAGATGGCATCATCGTGTTCGACCTAGAGGTCTAAGCGCGCCAAGCATCTGCTTGACAGAACCTGCGCAACCCCGCATACACCGCGAGCCTGCACGGGGGATTCCCGTTTGGGTGATATAGTAATGACGCACGGACGTGCGCGCTGTTTACGGGTGAGGGTAACCTCGCAAACGCCGCTTCGCGGGACCCTAAAGACGCGGAAAACAAGGAAGACGACATGTTCGCGGTAATGAAAACCGGCGGCAAGCAATATAAAGTCCAGTCAGGCGATATGCTTCGAGTGGAAAAGCTAGCTGCAGATGCGGGTGAAACCGTACAATTCAATGAAATTCTGATGCTGGGCGGCGACAAGACTGTCGTAGGCGCACCTATGGTCGACGGCGCTGCTGTTCAGGCCGAGGTCGTAGACCAGATCAAAGGCGAAAAAGTTATCAATTTCGTTAAGCGTCGTCGTAAGCACGGCTCCCAGCGTACAAAGGGTCACCGCCAAAAGCTGACTTTGGTGCGTATTGGTGACATTCTTGCGTCCGGTGGCGACAAGTCTGGCGTTAAAGCAGCAATAGGTGCTGGTTCTGTTGCAGGCGTGGCTGTTGCCGCAGTTGCAGCGAAAGCTGCTCCTAAGAAAGCCGCTGCACCGAAAAAAGAATCCGCACCTAAGAAGGCAGCGACTCCGAAAGCCGCAGCCGCAGCGCCAGCCGCTGAAGTTGCAGGCGTAGAGCCAGCAAACCTTCTTAAAGAAGCACGCGGTGGCGTTGCAGATGACCTTAAGCGTATTTCTAGCGTTGGCCCGAAGCTTGAGGGTACATTGCACGAGATCGGTGTCTTCCACTTCGATCAAATCGCAGCATGGGGCCCGGCAGAGATTTCCTATATGGATGATCGTCTGTCCTTTAAAGGTCGCATCGAACGTGACGACTGGATTGCGCAAGCAACTCAGTTCGCAGCAGAATAAGAGGAGCACGACCCCATGGCACATAAAAAAGCAGGTGGTTCATCCCGTAACGGTCGCGACTCAGCGGGTCGCCGTCTCGGTGTAAAACTCTACGGTGGCCAAGCGGCTATCTCTGGTAACATCATCGTACGCCAGCGCGGAACAAAGTTCTGGCCAGGCGAGGGCGTTGGTCTTGGTAAAGATCACACGATCTTTGCTGTGACGGACGGCGCGGTGAAATTCCACAAGGGCCTCAAAGGCCGCACATTCATTTCGGTTCTCCCGGCAGCGGAGGCCGCGGAGTAAGCCGTTTCTGAAGTGCTAAGACATTCAAGGGATCGGTGGTAACGCCGGTCCCTTTTTCTATTTCTGGAGGTTTTGTTTATGACCCCTCACATTCAAACTGAAAGACTTGTACTACGGCCGCTCGCTTTGACGGATACCGAGTCAATATTCACGCTCATAAACAATGAGAACGTTGCTAAGTGGTTGACGCCAATCCCTTGGCCTTACACTCAAAGCGATGCGCTGGATTTTGTAAGTCGCGTTACTGCTCAGAACGAAGATGCTTATTATGCGATCTGCGAAGACGGAACGTTCATAGGTTGTATTTCTTACGGTGCACAGCTTGGGTATTGGTTAGGCGAACCATATTGGGGCCATGGATATATGACTGAGGCGACCAAAGCTGTTTTGGATGATTATTTTGAAGATGGTCATTCTAAAATGATTTCCGGGTATCATTTGGGCAACCAAGGATCTTGTAAGATATTGGAAAAAATGAATTTTCAAAGAATAGAGCAGGTCCCAAGTAGATCAAATGTTGTAGGCAAAGTAACTATACAACGGATGATTTTGAAAAATTCTGATTGGGAGGCGCGAGGTAAATGAGTGTCGCCGCAGGAGCTTTTCTAATCTTCGCCGCCTCACAAGTCGGCACACCCGGTCCCGCGAATATGGCGCTGATGGCTACGGGTGCGCGCTTTGGGTTCAAAGCTGCGCTGCCTTTTGTCGTCGGTGTCGCGCTTGGCAAGCAGTTGATCATCTGGCCTATCGGGTTTGGCTTGATGGAAGTCATCGCAACTGTGCCGTGGCTTTTTACAGCGCTCAAGTACATTTCCGCGGCCTACATCATCTGGCTCGCGTGGAAGGTTGCCAACCTACGCCTCAACACCGAGCAGACCACATCCAAAGCCCCTGGCTTTGCGGCAGGCCTGATCGTGCATCCGCTTAATCCCAAAGCTTGGGCGATGATCGTCGGCGGTTTCACCGCCTTTGTCGAACCGGGCACGCCGACGCTTTATGCGACCGCTGTGATTGCTGCCTGCCTACTCGCGTGCCAAATCGTGCTGCACCCGATCTGGACCTTCGCAGGTCATAAAATCGCGCAGACCGTCGCGGGGACGCGCGTGGAAACTTATTTGATGTGGACCCTTGCGGCACTCACTGTCGCCTCTGTACTGTTTGTTTTGTTCGCATGAGCAAAGGTAGGAATGAAATGACTTTGACACAGCAACCGACGATCACCACAGAGCACTTTGTTTTGCGTCCGCTTCGCACCTCTGATGCGGGTTTGATTGAGTTGTATACCAGCGATGATCGCGTTGCGCGTATGACCAACAATATCGCGCATCCATTGCCCCCCGGTGCGACGGAAGCGCTGTTAATGCGCGCCAATGACCCAAAGCGTGAACAGGACATTTGGGCGATCGATATGACCCACAAAGGCGGTCCTGATCTTATCGGTCTGATCATGCTTAACAGGCTCGATGAAAGCCAATCCGAAGTCACAGGTTGGGTCGCCCCGGCGTTTTGGAACACCGGAGCAGCCAGTCAGGCGGTACACAATCTGATCGAGAACAATCCGCTCGGGAATAAAGCCATTTTTGCGTCTGTTTTTCAGGATAATCCGGTCTCTGCAAAGGTTCTGATCAGCGCAGGATTTGACTACATCGGGGACGCAGAAACATTTAGCGTTGCACGCAGCGCCAATGTGCCAACATGGACCTATTTGCGCAAACTGAACTAAGCGCGTAAACCGCCTCGAAACCCTGTAGAAAGCACTGACATGAAATTCCTCGATCTGGCCAAAGTCTATATTCGCTCCGGCGGCGGCGGTGGCGGTTCTGTCAGCTTTCGCCGTGAAAAATTCATCGAATATGGTGGCCCTAATGGCGGTGATGGTGGCGGTGGCGGCTCTGTTTGGGTCGAGACGGTTGATGGTCTCAACACGTTGATCGATTTTCGCTATCAGCAGCACTTTTTCGCCAAAAGCGGCCAGCCCGGTATGGGGCAGGGACGCACGGGTAAAGATGGTGACGATATTATCTTGCGGGTTCCTGTTGGAACCGAAGTTCTGGATGAAGATCAGGAAACTGTGATCGCGGATATGACCGAGCTTGGTCAGCGCGTGTTGATTGCGAAGGGCGGTAATGGTGGTTTTGGCAACCTGCACTTTAAATCCTCAACCAACCAAGCACCGCGACGTGCAAACCCTGGTCAAGAAGGGGTAGAGCGGACAATCTGGCTGCGCCTGAAGTTGATTGCGGATGTTGGTCTTTTGGGACTGCCGAACGCGGGTAAATCCACGTTCCTCGCGGCGACCTCAAACGCGCGCCCAAAGATTGCGGATTATCCGTTCACCACGTTGCATCCGAATTTGGGGGTCGTTGGCGTGGATAACATTGAGTTTGTTGTCGCAGACATTCCGGGCCTGATTGAAGGCGCGCATGAGGGCGTTGGACTCGGCGTGCGTTTCTTGGGCCACGTTGAGCGATGTGCAGTCCTGTTGCATCTCGTGGATGGTACATCCGAAACGGTGGCAGAGGACTATAAAACCATCATAGGCGAGCTAGAAGCTTATGGCGGGGATCTTGCGTTCAAGAACCGCGTGACAGTTTTGAACAAAGTCGACGCACTTGATGACGACGCACGCGCACAGGCGAAAGCGGCCCTCGAAGAGGCGAGCGGTGGGTCGGTCATGGAGATGTCAGGTGTCGCCAAACTAGGCACCACCGAAGTTTTGCGCGCGCTTCGTGCTCAGATTGATGACAATCGCCTGCGTGCGCACATCGGAGAGGCTGAGGATGACGCGCCATGGCAACCCTAAGTGACGCCAAACGCATTGTAATCAAGATCGGCTCGGCGCTATTGGTCGAGCAAGGCACCCTTCGCTCGGCTTGGTTGCAAGCCTTGGCGCAGGATGTGGAAATGTTGCGTGCACGAGGATGTGACGTTGTTTTGGTGTCCTCTGGGTCCATCGCATTGGGACGCGGCGCGCTAAAATTACCAAACACTGCTTTGCCTTTAGAGCAAAGCCAAGCCGCCGCGGCGGTCGGTCAAATCCGACTCGCACGCGCTTACGAAGAGGTCTTGGCTCCCTTTGGGATTACTGCGGCGCAGGTGCTTGTAACCCTTGAAGACAGTGCCAATCGTCGGCGATATTTGAACATCCGTGCCACACTTGAGCAGCTTTTGAGCCTCGGTGCTGTGCCGATTGTGAACGAGAATGACACTGTCGCCACAGATGAAATTCGCTTTGGAGATAATGATCGTCTTGCTGCACAAGTGGCTGTGACTGTCGGTGCGGACAGGCTCATTTTGCTCTCGGATGTAGATGGGCTTTACACCGCAAACCCTTCGCTAGACCCCGCTGCCAAACGCATCGATGTGGTTGACGAAATCACATCCGAGATCCAAGACATGGCTGGGGATGCGACGTCTTCGTTGTCAAAGGGGGGCATGAAAACCAAGGTTATGGCCGCTAAGACTGCGACGCTGGCAGGCTGCGCAATGGCGATTACAGAAGGTTCTGTTTTGCGCCCCATCACAGCTTTGGAAAATGGTGCGAATGCCACTTGGTTTACCGCTCAGCTTGATCCGCACGCCGCGCGTAAGGCTTGGATCTTTGCAATGAAACCGCAAGGGGCTGTGCGTCTTGATGCGGGCGCTGTGAATGCGCTGACCTCTGGAAAAAGTCTTTTATCCGCAGGAGTTACGGCTGTATCAGGGGTTTTTGAGCGCGGCGATAGCGTTGCAATCGAGGGACCTGATGGGCACGCATTGGGCTATGGTTTGACGCGCTATAACAGCACCGAAGTGCGCGCGATCAAAGGGCATCATAGTCGCGAGATCGAACAATTGCTTGGCTACGCCGGGCGCGCAGCATTGATTCACAGAGACGATATGGCACTTTAGATGGAGGCCAACATGAAAGATTTTGATAGTATTCAGGCCTTGATTGCCGACATCGGTAAGCGCGCGAAAGCGGCCTCGTCCGTACTCGCGAGCGCTAGTGCCGAGCGTAAACATGCCGCTCTGATTGGGGCCGCAGAAGCCGTTTGGAAAACGCGCGATGCGATCATCGAAGCGAATAAGCTTGATCTCGAATATGGCCGCGACAAAGGTCTTTCTGACGCGATGATGGATCGCTTGATGCTGGATGAAGCGCGTATTCAAGGCATCGTCGATGGTCTGCGCGCTGTAGCGGAACAAGCAGATCCCGTCGGTGAAGAGCTGGCACAATGGGATATGCCGTCTGGGCTCAACATTCGTCGCGTGCGTACGCCATTGGGTGTGATTGGCGTGATTTACGAGAGCCGCCCGAACGTGACGGCCGACGCGGGTGCGCTGTGTCTCAAATCCGGTAATGCGGTGATTCTTCGTGGCGGATCAGAGAGCTTTCACAGCTCCAGCGCGATCCATGCGGCTATGGTTGATGGTGCCGTAAAGGCTGGCTTGCCTGCAGATTGCATTCAACTCGTACCGACCCGTGATCGCACGGCTGTTCAAGAGATGCTCACAATGACGAATACGATAGACGTGATCGTGCCGCGTGGTGGGAAAGGGCTCGTTGGTCTTGTTCAGCGCGAAGCGCGCGTGCCGGTTTTCGCCCATCTTGAAGGCATTGTGCACATCTATATCGATGCCTCTGCTGACCCTGTCAAAACGCTCGATGTGGTGCTGAATGCCAAGACGCGGCGCACCGGGATTTGTGGCTCTGCGGAGTGTCTATTGATCCACAAAGATGCGGTGGATACGATTGGTCAAGGTGTGGTGAAAGCACTGATAGATGCAGGTGTTGAAGTGCGCGCAGAGGGTGCTTTGGCAAGCATCGCTGGAACGCACAAAGCCAATGCAGATGATTTCGGTCATGAATTTCTGGATATGATTATCGCCGCGAAAGTTGTCGATGACGTAGATGGTGCGATCGCACATATTCGCCAATACGGCTCGAACCACACGGATTGCATCATGACAGAGGATGACGCGAGTGCTGCCAAGTTCTTTGCTGAGCTGGATAGCGCGATCTTGATGCGCAATGCCTCAACGCAGTTTGCGGATGGCGGTGAGTTTGGCATGGGCGCGGAAATCGGGATTGCGACTGGTAAAATGCACGCACGCGGGCCGGTCGGCGCAGCTCAGCTCACCAGTTTCAAATACCTAGTGGTCGGCGATGGAACAACGCGGGCTTAAACCGTCAAGATGACTTTTCCGTCTTGTTGAACATACTGCACACGCCGTCCCATTGCACTTGCGTGCATTGGCAAAAGGGCAAACTGAACATGTGCAGGAATAATCGCGTCGCTCGAATTTTGCGTTTGCGCGGCGTGCTGCTCGAACGCGTCCCACAGCGCAGGGTCTAGCGCCAGACGCTCGGCTTCAAGAGTCAGTTTCCAAAGATCATCTTGGCGCTCGATATCGACACGTCCGCCGTAGGGCAGAGCCTGTTCGGCGCATTGAATGGCGAGGAACACCAATTGAACTTCGCTGCGTGTCACATCCTCACCCGGGAGCCAATTCAGGACCAGCCGCGAATCCCGCGTGATATCTCTCAGGAGTTGCGTTACTTCTGAGCGCCCCATAAGTTGCGTTTCGCTCGGGGCACCATAAGCGATGCGAAAAAAGCGAATGCGCGCATTTGCGGCTTCCACACTTTGAGAAATCAGCGCCATTTCAGGACTGGGTGGGGTACCGGACATGGACAAAAGTTCCATCCCGTTGTTAATCGCACCAATTGGGCTAATTAGATCGTGGCAGATACGGGATCCGACAAGAGCCGAAAAATGCAGGTTTTGTTCACCCATTTGGGAATTCCTCAAATGAAGTGCCAGAAGTTAGGAAGACAATGACAGATTTGAATGCGTTTCTTGAGCCGGGGATGATTGTACGCCACCCAAATGAGGCCGAGTGGGGCCTCGGGCAGGTACAATCTGTCATCCAAAGTAGGATCACCGTTAATTTCCGTGAGATGGGCAAGGTGGTCATTGATGGCTCTCGTATCGCGCTTGTGCCTGTCTTTGATGAAGTGTGAAGGTTAATTTTTGGTAAATCAACCATAGGTTGAATTTGTGAGCAATCAAGACCGCCAGGGTGTTTTGCTTGAACTTAAGCGGTGCTTTACCTAAATCTCATCCCGAGCGCGCCCGTCTGCGCGAAGGAATCCGCGTCCATGCCAACCCCTGAATTTGAAGTTACTTTTGCGCGCACAGACGAAGAGCACCGTGCTGTTCAAGCGCTGCGCTACAAAGTATTCGTGACAGAATTAGGCGGCGATGGACCTATGATTGATCACGAAAATGGCTTGGAAATAGACCGCTACGATCAGCATAGTATGTATATGATGCTGCTGGATCGCGCGCGCGGAGGCGATACTTCCCACCAACTCGTCGGGGCGTATCGGTTGATGGAGCAAAGTGGTGCACAACGAGCGGGCGGCTTTTATTCTGCGCAAGAGTTTGATCTAGCAGCGCTCATGTCCACACCTCTCAAGCTGCTTGAATTGGGGCGGTCTTGTTTGGACAAAGAGTATCGCGGCGGCACGGCGATGTATCACCTCTGGTCTGCACTTGCGCGGTATGTTTTTGCGCAGCGCATTGATATTCTCTTTGGAGTTGCAAGCTTTCAGGGCACAAACCTTGCAGACCTTAATGCGCCATTGCGCTTGCTGCATGAACGTCATCTCGCGCCGGCTCATCTGCGCCCGATTGCTCTGGAGCCGTTTGTTTTACCAGCTGAAACAGACACAAACCAGCTGGATCGCAAAGCTACGATGACGCAAATTCCCGCGCTCATCAAAGCGTATTTGCGTCTGGGTGGATATATCGGGCAGGGTGCCTATTTGGATCATGCGTTTAATACAACAGATGTATGTTTGGTTCTTGATGTGGCTCAAATCAGTGAGAAACAACGCAATCTTTATCTAATGGAACGTAAATAATGGCAGATGTTTGGAAACCAGACGAGGATGATGTTGTCGATCTGAGCCAAATCGGCGCCCTGGGTTGGCTGCGTTTTGCATTGCGTGCGATTCCGATTGTTGTGTTGATCCTGATTTGTCTTACCGCGCTTTTACTTTTGCGTTTGATTGAACGCCCTTTGTTTGGCTTAGGCCGCCCTATCACACCCTTTATTACACAGTTCGTATGCCGCAATGCGTTTCGGATTATGGGAATGCGTTTTTCCGTCAAAGGGACGCAGATGACGCATCCGGGCGCTGTGGTGGCCAATCATAGCTCGTGGCTCGATATTTTTGCGCTGAATGCGGCGAAACGTGTGTATTTCGTTTCAAAATCCGAAGTCGCCAATTGGCCGGGGATTGGAGTGCTGGCCAAAGCGACGGGGACAGTCTTTATCGAACGCAATCCGCGCAAAGCCAAAGCACAAAAAGAGGTCTTTGAGGCGCGCTTGAAAGCTGGGCACAAACTGTTGTTCTTTCCAGAGGGCACGTCAACGGATGGATTGCGCGTGTTGCCTTTTAAATCAACTTTGTTCGCGGCATTTTTTGCGCAAGACCTGAAAGAGATTTTATGGGTGCAACCTGTCACCGTGAACTATTATGCGCCAGATGCAGAAGAAAAACGCTTTTATGGTTGGTGGGGCGAAATGGGGTTCTTCCCGCATTTGGTCAAAACTTTGGCTGTGCGCAAAGCAGGGCGGGTCGAGGTAGTTTATCATATACCCTTGCGAGTGTCTCAGGCAGATAACCGCAAGTCTATGGCATTGGAGTGTGAACGCGCTGTTCAGCGCGGTCACCATTTTGACAGTAAGGATATTTGAGAGGCGCGCGATTTTTCTAGAAAAATCGGCTCTCTATATCAGCCGTTTGCTTCGCGAATTTTGTCGGCCGCGTCTTTGTCAAACGTGATGGACTGCTCTGTGAAGAGCGTGTCGAGCTCACCTGAGAGCGTCATCTCGGTGATAATGTCGCAACCGCCCACAAACTCTCCTTTTACGTAGAGCTGTGGAACCGTCGGCCAATCAGAGAAATCTTTGATGCCTTGGCGCATATTTTCATCTGCCAGTACGTTTACGTCTGCAAACTCGACGCCCATGTAGTTCAAAACACCTGCCACACGGGATGAAAACCCACACTGCGGCATCTCTTTTGTGCCCTTCATGAACAAGACAACCGAGTTGTCCGTGACGGTCTTTTGGATGGTTTCTTTAACGTCGCTCATTGTCATCTCCATTCGCGCAAATAGCGCATATCTTTTAGCTTGGGGCCTTAGTCGTCAGGGCCAGCGCGTGCAATTCGCCCTCACTGCCGTCCATTTTACCTTTCAACGCAGCATAAACGGCGCGCTGTTGCTGCACACGGTTCTTGCCCACAAAGGACGCATCAATGACTTCAGCCGCAAAATGCTGACCATCGTCGCCTTGCACGGTGATTTGTCCCTCGGGAAAACCTTCGCGCAGAAGCGTTTCAATCTCTTGTGCCGTGATCGCCATGGATCGTGCCCTTTCGTGTCTGTGTTCCCCCGAATGTAGAAGCGGGGTGAGAGGCTCGCAAGAGCTGCTTATGAAAAGAGTGTCGGAAAGACGGACTCTGATGTGTCTTTGAGTTCTGCCAGGCTCGCGGTAGAGCCGCCGATTGTCACGTCCTCGCCGCCAAATTTACCAACGAATGCGATAGGAATACCTGCTTGCCCAGCCGCGCTCATGAGCGCTTCTGCTTGATCAAAGTTGCAGGCCACCAAGTAGCGTGCTTGATCTTCGCCAAAAAGCTCGGGCGTATCGGCGCTATCCAAAGTCACACCAACATCGGCACAAGCGGCCATCTCGAACGCCGCCAAAGCCAAGCCACCATCAGAAAGGTCCGTGCAGGCTTTGATCCATTCACGGTTATCGCGGATGAAATCGCCGTGCTTGGCTTCTGCGACCAGATCAACGCTGGGTGCATCACCATCTGTGCGATTGAACACTTCAGCGAGCAAGGCTGATTGACCTAGGTGGCCGGTTGTTTCACCGATCACCATCGCCACATGACCCTCGCGCACATCCGCGTTGATCAAGTCGTCCTCAGAGGCGAGCAAACCCACAGCGCCAATCGTCGGCGTCGGTAGAATGCCAGTACCATCGGTTTCATTATAGAGCGAGACGTTGCCAGACACGATGGGCATATCCAGCGCTTTTACGGCTTCGCCGATCCCTTGGATCGCGCCGACGAACTGGCCCATGATCTCTGGCTTTTCAGGGTTGCCAAAGTTCATATTGTCCGTCGTCGCTAATGGTTTTGCGCCAACAGCGGTCAGATTGCGATACGCTTCTGCAACCGCTTGCTTGCCGCCCTCAACAGGGTTTGCTTTGACATAGCGTGGCGTCACATCAGAGGTGAACGCCAGAGCCTTGCCCGTGCCGTGAACGCGCACAATGCCAGCGCCAGCGCCGGGAATGCGGATCGTGTCGCCCATGACTTGAGCATCATATTGCTCATAAACCCAACGCTTTGACGCGTAATTTGGGCTGCTCAGCAGTGCTTTTAGGCCATCAATCGGATCAATCTGAGGGACATCGCTGAGGGGCTCAGCCGCAGGAGTCGGCACCCAAGGACGATCATATTCAGGTGCAGAGGACGCGAGTTTGCTCAACGGTAGGTCTGCCTTCACATCGCCGTTGTGCACGATCAAAAAGCGGTCTTCTGCGATGGTCTCGCCGACGATTGCAAAATCGAGGTCCCATTTGTCAAACACGGCTTTCGCCTCGGCCTCGAGTTCGGGCTTCAAGACCATCAACATGCGCTCTTGGCTCTCGGACAGCATCATTTCATAGGCGGTCATATTGACCTCGCGTACAGGGACGCGTTCTAGATCGAGACGCACGCCAAGGCCACCTTTGTCGCCCATCTCAACCGCAGAACAAGTGAGACCAGCGGCACCCATGTCTTGGATCGAGATCACAGCGCCGGTTTGCATCAGCTCTAGCGTCGCTTCCATCAAGCGCTTTTCCGTAAAGGGATCGCCGACCTGAACCGTGGGGCGTTTGTCCTCAATCGTGTCGTCAAATTCCGCCGACGCCATTGTTGCGCCACCAACGCCGTCGCGACCCGTCTTGGCCCCGAGATAAACCACGGGCATCCCAACACCGGAGGCGGCAGAGTAGAAAATCTTATCCGTATCCGCGAGACCGGCCGCGAAAGCGTTTACCAAACAGTTGCCGTTATAAGCCGGATCAAAACGCACTTCGCCGCCGACAGTGGGAACACCAAAGCAATTGCCGTAACCGCCGACACCTTCCACAACACCGTTCACCAACTGGCGGGTCTTGTGGTGGGACGTTTCACCGAAAGAGAGTGAGTTCATCGCCGCGATCGGACGCGCGCCCATTGTAAAGACGTCGCGCAGAATGCCGCCAACGCCAGTCGCAGCCCCTTGATAGGGCTCGATGTAGGACGGGTGGTTGTGGCTTTCCATCTTGAAAACAACCGCTTGGCCGTCACCGATGTCAACGATACCAGCGTTCTCACCGGGGCCACAAATCACCTGCGGCCCTTCGGTGGGCAGCGTGCGTAGCCATTTCTTGGAAGATTTGTAAGAGCAATGCTCATTCCACATCGCCGAAAAGATGCCGAGTTCTGTGAAGGTCGGCTCGCGCCCTATGATCTCTAGAATGACAGCGTATTCGTCAGGTTTCAGGCCATGAGAGGCGATGAGATCGGTGGTGATGGCAGGCTCTTGCATCCGGTTTGGTCCCCAAAACGTGAAGTTGGGCGTGTCATAATGCCAAAGGCGCTTAGGGGCAATGCGACAAGCATGTGATTTGTGGCGTTGACCTACGATGTTTTTTGCACTGATGTGGCTCGAATTCTGGGAGGAACCTATGCAAGATTTGAAAAACCCATTTCGCGGGCAGGGGATCAGTATCGGTCTCGAAAGCGCGCCGTCGCCGTCGGTCAACGCAAGCGCGCCGCGCGCGTTGCTAGATCGCTGCCCTGTGCATAGTGCCACGCCTTTGGTGAATGCACTTGGTCTGCATATCAAAGATGAACGTGGCCGCATGGGGCTAGGGAGTTTCAAAGCCTTGGGTGCGGCGTATGTTATTGCGCATGAAGCACAGCTTGGGTCGCTAGACGGGCGCACCTATGTTACCGCAAGCGCTGGCAATCATGGGATGTCCGTGGCCGCTGGAGCAAAGGCTTTCGGTGCGAAAGCAGTGATTTATCTGTCCAAAACTGTACCGAGCGAATTTGCGGATCGTCTGCGCGAAAAGGGTGCGGAAGTGGTCATCGAAGGCGATGACTATGAGGCAAGCATGGCAGGGGCTTTGAAGGCCGCAGAAGTGAATGGCTGGACTTTGCTGTCTGATAGTTCATGGGATGGGTATTTCGATCTGCCGCATCGCTTGATGGAAGGGTATCTCGCCATGGCGGCGGAATGCACTGAGCAAATGGAACAGCCGACACATATCTTCTTGCAAGCGGGTGTTGGCGGGCTTGCGGGAGCATGTGCTGCGCTGTTTCGCGATGTTTGGGGTGATGAGCCCAAGATTATTGTGGTCGAGCCAGAGTTCGCACCCGCCATTTATGATTCGATCCAAGCAGGTGCGTTTATGACCAGCACAGGACCTGTCTCTGATATGGGGCGGCTTGATTGCAAAGAGGCGTCGTTGATCGCGCTCAAAGGTTTGTCGCGCGACGCGGACACTTGCGTTTTAATCAGCGAGGAGGAAGCGGCGGCGGTTCTGCCAAAGCTTGCAGACCTAGGTCTCGCATCGAGTACATCAGGCGCAGCAGGGATCGCGGCGGCCTTGCTCAGTGATCTTCCAAGTGATGCAAAAGTGTTGTGTATCTTGAGCGAGGGCGCGTGATGTTTGACACCAACGAATTTCTCACGCGCATCAAAGGCGTGCAAACCCGTATGGCTGCGCAGGGTCTTTCGGCGCTTTTGCTTACGCAAGAAGCTGATATTCGATATCTCACAGGGTATCTCACGCGGTTTTGGGAAAGCCCGACGCGCCCTTGGTTTTTGGTTCTGCCAGCCAGTGGACTGCCCATTGCGGTGATCCCGTCTATTGGCGCGGAACTCATGTCGCGCTCTGTCGTTGAGGATATACGCACATGGTCCGCACCTGATTATAGCGACGATGGTATTTCGCTGTTGCGCGACACCTTGCGTGAAGTGGCGGGCAAAGGTCGTATTGGCACGCCGCATGGAATCGAGAGCCATTTGCGGATGCCGCTTGGCGATTGGATCCGCTTGATCAAAGACGTCGAGATCGGCAGCGACATGCAAGTGATGCGCGCTGCGCGCATGGTGAAAACGCCGCTTGAGGTCGAAGCTATTCGCGAGGCGTGCCAGATCGCTGGCCGTGCTTTCGCACGGGTCCCTGAGAAAGCGCGCGCTGGAACGCCACTGAGTTCGGTGTTTCGCAGCTTTCAGATGCTCTGTTTGGAAGAGGGCGCCGATTGGGTACCTTATCTTTCTGGCGGAAAAGGAAGCGACGGCTATGACGATGTGATTTCGCCTGCAAGCGATGATCCGTTGCAGGCGGGCGAAATCGTGATGCTCGACACTGGTGTCATTCGCAACGGCTACTTCAGCGATTTCGATCGCAATTATAGTGTTGGCGCACCAAGTGATGCCGCTGCGCGGGCCTATGACAAACTGATGGAGGCAACGCGCGCAGGTGAAGCGTTGCTAAAGCCGGGAAGCACGGCTGCGGATATTTTTCATGCGATGGATACAGTCTGCACAGGTGGTGCAGGTGGTCAAAGCGCGGGGCGTTTGGGGCATGGTCTTGGCTTACAACTAACCGAAGGGCTGTCTTTCATCGCGGATGATCATACGGTGCTAGAGGCGGGGATGGTCATCACCTTAGAACCGGGCGTGTCTGTGTCTGGTGGCACCGGCTTGATGGTGCACGAGGATGACTACGTCATTACGGACACCGGCTGCGAGCGACTGTCGCCTGCGCCAGCAGATCAAATGCTACGGCTTGATACATGAGCATCCCATATAAACTCGCGCCGCAAATTGGCACGGATGGGCGTATCGGCCTGATCGTTTTGCAATCTGACGAAACGATGGAACATGAACTGCGGCAGGTCTTGCCTGATGCGGACGTCGGCGCGTTCATTTCGCGCATTCCAAGTGCTGCGAAAGTGTCCAACGAAAGCCTCGCTGCGATGGAAGCAGACTTGCCCCGCGCCGCTGGGTTGCTGCCAAAGACCGTGAGCTTTGATGTTGTTGGCTACGGCTGCACCTCTGCCTCAAGCATTATCGGGACAGAGCGGGTCACCGAATTGGTCGGAACGGTTCTTGAGACCAAGGCGGTTACTAACCCTGTCAGCGCTTTGGTCTCGGCCTGCGAGGCACTTGGCATCAGCAAACTCGCGCTTTTGACACCTTATACAGAGGCGGTAAGTGAAAGCCTGCGCCTTGCCCTGAGCGCCCATGGTATCGACACGCCTGTGTTCGGCACCTTCAACGAACCCGTTGAAACCAAGGTTGCGCGGATTGATCCCACCTCTGTGCGTGACGCGGCAATCGAACTGGGCCAAGACAAAGGGGCCGACGCCGTCTTTATGAGCTGCACGAACCTTCGCACCTTTTCCATTCTAAAAGACGTTGAAAACGCAATTGGAAAACCAGCACTTTCATCCAATCAAGCGTTCTTTTGGCATATGCTTGGCCTTGCAGGCACAACATCCGCGCGTCGCGATGGGATGCTTTGGGACAAATCTGTAAATTAAGGAACTCTCATGTTCGCACGTGAAAAACTCGACTATACCGCCATTGCTTTGCCCGATCGTATCGCGCTGGATGATGACGCTCAGATTGAAGCGGTACAGGCGCATCTAAGCTTTATGCAAAAGCGCCATACAGTGCGCGACTTTGAACCGACGCCCGTTGCGCAAGAGGTGATTGATGCGGCGATTACTGCGGCTGGATCTGCGCCGTCTGGTGCGAACCATCAACCTTGGCACTTTGTTGCGATCTCGAACGCGGATGTGAAACATCAGATCCGACTTGCGGCCGAGGAAGAAGAAGAAAAGTTCTACTCAGGTGGTGGCAATGACGAATGGATCAAAGCGCTCGAGCCGATTGGTACAAATGCGAGCAAACCGCATCTCGATATCGCACCATGGTTGATCGTTGTGTTTGCGCAGCGTTGGGGCGAATTTGACGATGGAACGCGCTACAAGAATTATTATGTTCCTGAAAGCGTTGGCATCGCGACAGGTTTTTTGATCTCTGCGTTGCATCATGCAGGGCTATCATGTTTGACCCATACGCCCAATCCGATGAGATTTCTCAATGGTTTGTTAGATCGTCCAGCCTCGGAAAAGCCTGTGATGATTCTTGCCGTGGGGCAGGCGGCAAGCGATGCAACTGTCCCGAGTGTGGCAAAACTCAAAAAGCCTCTGGCGCAGATTCGAACTGTTTTTGACTAAACGTTCAATAAAATGGTGATTGAAGATCCCCTTTAGCCAAAAAAAAGGCCGAGCATTAAGCTCGGCCGAAGTCCAACAGGGAGGTACAAGGACTAGGTACCGCAGCACCATCGTCGTCCTCATGAGGCTGAATTAGTGTGCGATGTGCCCGCTTTCAAGGCAAAATCTGCTACAAGCGCAGCATGTCCGCTATGCGTTATTTGCATACCTAAAATCCAAGGGTTTCCGTGGCCGTAAAACAGAGTGCCGTAGCCCATTGCAAAGCCCTCTGTCAGACCATAGGTTCTGGCCAATTTCAGACCGTGCTTGCAAGGCAAGCCAATCTCAAAAAAGGATGTTCCACATGGATGCTGGCGCACTTGGCCAATTTGTTCCGCTGATTTTGATCTTTGCGATCATGTATTTCTTGTTGATCCGCCCTCAGCAGAAAAAGCTCAAAGATCACCAGAAAATGGTCGAAGGCCTAAGCCGCGGGGACCAAGTGGTCACGCAAGGCGGCCTGATCGGTAAAGTGACCAAAGTCAAAGACAACAACGAAATCGAAGTTGAAGTCGCTGACGGCGTTAAAGTGCGTGTCGTGCAATCCACGATCACCAGCGTAATCAACAGAACAGAACCAGCGTCCGCGTAATCTACGGATAAGCTGGTCGGTGCGAGAGGCCTGACAGATGCTGCAAATTGACCTGTGGAAACGGGTGGTCATCTGGGCGCTTTGCGCACTTGGGTTGCTGCTCGCGGTTCCGAATGCTTTCTACAGCAAAGTAGAAGGGCATAACGATGCGATTGCAGAGATTGAGCTGTCAGGTACATCGCCTGAACGCGAAGCCATGGCCGCACAGTGGCCGGGCTTTTTGCCTTCTGGTTTGGTTAATCTGGGACTTGATCTGCGCGGCGGCGCGCATTTGCTGGCCGAGGTCGCGGTTGAGGACGTTTATTCAGCGCGCATGAAAGCGTTTTGGCCAGAAGTGCGCGATGCGCTTCGCCCGGAGCGTTCAACGATTGGTACGATCCGCTTGCAACCTTCTGCGGGCGATGAACTCAAAGTCCGTATTTCTGAGCCTGACGGCATGACGCGCGCGATGGAAGTTGTGCGCGGTCTCGCTCAGCAAGTTGTCTCACTCTCAGGTGTCGGTGCCTCTGACATCGAAGTCAGCGCGGACGGTAGCGCACTGACAGTGCGGTTGTCTGAAGCAGAAAAGCGCGCGACGGACGAGCGTACGATGCAGCAATCGCTCGAAATCATTCGCCGTCGTATCGACGAGGTCGGCACGCGTGAGCCAACGATCCAGCGCCAAGGCACGGATCGTATCCTGATCCAGGTGCCCGGCATTGGTTCTGCGGCTGAGCTCAAGGCGATCATTGGTACAACTGCCCAACTGACTTTCCAACCTGTTCTGGGGCGCGGCTCTGATCCTGATGCCAACGCTGGGATCGGTAATGAAATCTTGCCGTCGCTGGATGAAGAGGGGGCGTACTACACGCTCGAATCTGCGCCTGTCGTGACAGGCGAAGAATTGGTAGACGCGCAGCCTGCGTTCGATCAAAATGGTCGTCCTGCGGTGAACTTCCGCTTTAACCCGACGGGTGCACGTAAGTTTGGCGACTACACCGCTGAAAATATCGGCAATCCGTTCGCGATTGTGCTCGATAGCGAAGTCATTTCCGCACCCGTGATCCAAAGTCATATTTCGGGCGGCTCTGGAATCATCACGGGTAACTTCACTGTTGAAGAATCCACCAACCTCGCTGTGCTCTTGCGTGCGGGTGCGTTGCCTGCGGGTCTCGACTTCCTCGAAGAACGCACCATCGGACCAGAGCTGGGCGCGGATAGTATCAAAGCAGGTCAGGTCGCGTGTATCGTGGCCTTTACCGCAGTCCTGATCTTTATGTTCTTGAGCTATGGTACGTTCGGTCTATTCGCCAACATTGCGCTTATCATTAACGTTGGCCTCATTTTTGGCCTGCTCAGCATGGTCGGCGCGACGCTCACCTTGCCCGGTATCGCGGGAATCGTTTTGACGATTGGTATGGCGGTGGACGCCAATGTGCTGGTCTTTGAGCGGATCCGCGAAGAGATCAAATCAGGCAAAGGTCCAGCGCGCGCGATTGATCTTGGCTACGAGAAAGCGCTCAGTGCCATTATCGATGCCAACATCACGACGTTTATCACGGCTGTGATCCTCTTTGTTATGGGGTCTGGCCCTGTGCGTGGCTTTGCGATTACGCTTGGCCTTGGCATTCTCACTTCGGTCTTTACGGCTATCTTCGTCACACGACTGATCATTGTGATGTGGTTCGAACGTAAACGCCCCAAAGAATTGGAGGTGTGAGATGCGCCTAAGATTAGTCAAACAAGACACCAAGTTCGATTTCTTTTCCCGCTGGAAAATGTGGTTGGGGATTTCGCTGGTCATGATGATCGTTGGCTTTGCCTCGTTCATGTACCAAGGTTTGAACTACGGTATCGACTTTAAAGGCGGCACGACGATTCGTTCTGAAAGCACCACACCGATTGATGTGGGTGCCTACCGCGATGCGATTTCGCCGCTTGAGTTAGGTGACATCACGATTTCCGAAGTGTTCGATCCGACGTTCGCGGCCGATCAGCACGTCGCCATGATCCGTATCCAAGCGCAAGAGGGCCAAGAAGCGGTCAAGTCTGACATCATCGCCCAAGTGCAAGTCGCGCTGCAAGCTATTGCGCCGGACATAAAGTTTGTCTCGGTTGAGTCTGTGGGTCCGAAAGTCTCTGGCGAGCTGATCCAGACAGCCGCTATAGCTGTCGTTCTCGCGATTGCAGCGGTTCTGATCTACATTTGGCTGCGCTTTGAGTGGCAGTTCGCTTTGGGTGCTGTGGCCGCACTTGTGCACGACATTATCCTGACGATTGGTATCTTTTCCGAGCTTCAGATCAAGTTTGATCTCGCCATTATCGCGGCCTTGCTGACCATTGTTGGATACTCGCTCAACGATACGGTTGTTGTCTTCGACCGCGTGCGTGAAAACCTGCGCAAGTATAAGAAAAAGCCGCTGAATGAAGTTCTCAACATTTCAATCAACGAAACACTAAGCCGTACCTTCATGACCTCTGTAACCACGCTTTTGGCGCTGATTGCTCTGTTCGTATTGGGCGGTGATGTGATCCGTGGCTTTGTCTTTGCGATGATCTGGGGCGTGATTGTTGGAACGTATAGTTCTGTCTTCGTGGCCTCTGCGATCCTGCTCTACCTCGGGGTAAAGCGTGACTGGACCAACAAGCCAGACGCAAACGCGGGAACGCAATTTGCCAACATAGATGCCTGACATCCTCGCATCAGCCCTCGCAACTGATGGGCTGATGTGGATCGCTTTGGGAAGCTTGCTCGCGGGGCTTGTGCGCGGCTTTGCAGGTTTCGGCACAGCGATGATTTATCTGCCCTTTGCAGGCCAATTTCTAACACCGCTCGGAGCCGTCATGACCCTAATGGTCATCGACGGTTTCGGCCCACTCCCAGCGCTGCCTCGTGCGGTGCGTGAAGCGGATTGGACGGATCTACGCCGTCTGATACTTGGGATGTTTCTCTGCATGCCCATAGGAATTTGGCTGCTGCTGACGGTTCCGGTTGATGTTTTTCGCGGTACTGTTTCGCTTATTTCACTGGCTTTGCTCGCCGCGCTCATATTTGGCGTGCGTTATTCAGGACGCTTAAGCCCGCCAAAAGTCTATGGCATAGGTGCTGCAGGCGGTGTTCTGGGGGGTGCACTTGGCCTTGCAGGGCCACCGGTTATCTTACTCTATATGGCCAGCACACATGCGCCCGCCGTGATCCGTGCCACAACCATGGTGTTTCTTTTCGCCTTTGATGTGATCTTCTTTGGGATGGTCGGTGTGCAAGGCCTATTGTCCGCCGCAACCCTCGTTCTGGGCGCAGTTTTGATTGCTCCGATGATGCTCGGCATTCTCATCGGAACATGGCTCTTTCGTCCTGCATATGAAACGGTTTATAGAACAGTGGCCTATGTCATTATTGGAGTGTCCGCACTCTATGGTTTGCCAATTTGGGGGTGACACGCGATGCGTTTGACGGAACTTGAATTTGACGATGCACAACCCGTACAAGGCTACGGCCCGGGATTCTTCCGCATTGCTGGCGAAGCAGTTGCGGCACCATTGATCGTGACCGCAAGCGGGGCTGGCCCTTGGGCGGGTTATGATGATCTAGACACGCTTCTGGCGATGAAAGGCGAGATTGACGTAATCTTTTTCGGCACTGGCGACGAAATCGGTTACTTGCCATCTGCGTTGAAAGAGGCGCTGGATGAAGCAGGCATTGGCGTCGAAGCGATGAACTCTCCGGCTGCCTGCCGCACTTATAATGTGCTGGTGTCTGAGGGCCGCCGTGTCGCAGCGGCTCTTCTTCCGGTTACCAAATAATGCACCTTAACGTGCAAGACCTAAGCGTTGCACGTGGCGGAATTGCTGTGCTTGAAGGGCTGTCGTTCACTGTGAACCCTGGCCAAGCGCTGATTTTGCGCGGCCCAAATGGCATCGGTAAAACCACTTTGTTACGCTCGCTCGCGGGGCTTCAACCTGCGCTCAACGGCGAAATTAACGCCCCGAATGAGAGCATCGCATACGCGGCGCATTCTGATGGGATCAAACATGTCTTAACCGTGCGCGAGAACCTAGAGTTTTGGGCAGATGTGTTTGGCACCAACGATATCGCGCCCGCGCTCAACGCCTTTGAGCTGGAACCACTGGCCAATCGCCCTGCAGGCGCGCTCTCGGCTGGGCAAAAGCGGCGCTTGGGTCTTGCGCGTTTGCTGGTCACCGCACGTCCTATCTGGATTTTGGATGAGCCGACTGTGTCGCTCGACATCCATGCGGTTGAAATGTTCGCCAACGCCATTCGCGCGCATCTTGTGGGGGGCGGCATCGCCCTGATCGCGACGCATATTGATTTGGGGCTAGAGGCGGACATCCTCGACATTACTTCGTTCAAAGCTAAACCCGTGGCGATGAAAGACGACGCAATGGAGGGGTTCTTGTGAAAGCGCTGCTCATACGTGACCTTCGCTTGGCCATGCGGGCAGGGGGCGGCTTCGGCCTTGGCCTTGCGTTCTTTTTGATTGTCACGGTTTTGGTTCCGTTCAGCGTTGGCCCTGACAGCGCGCTTTTGTCCACCATCGCGGCTGGCATCCTTTGGCTTGGCGCATTGCTGGCGTGTTTGCTGTCGCTCGATCGCATTCTCGCGCTCGATTGGGAGGATGGCACGCTTGATCTGCTCGCCTGCGCGCCTTTGCCGATGGAGGGCACAGTTTCGATCAAAGCGCTGGCGCATTGGCTCACCACTGGGCTGCCGCTGATCCTAGCAGCCCCCTTATTCGCACTTTTGCTGAGCCTGCCGAGTGCAGGTTACATCCCGCTCATCCTCTCACTCCTGCTTGGCACGCCCGCGCTTAGCGTGATCGGGACCTTTGGTGCAGCACTCACGGTTGGCATCAAACGGGGCGGGCTGCTTCTATCACTTCTCGTGTTACCACTATACGTGCCAACCTTGATCTTTGGCTCAGAAGTCGCGCGTCGCGGCGCAGACGGGCTAAGCTACAGCACTCCGCTCATCATGCTTGCGGGCATCACTCTGGGCACAATCGCACTGCTACCTTTTGCCTCTGCTGCGGTTTTGCGCGTAAACATTCGTTAAAGTGAATTGAAGCCTCAACAGTTAAGGACTACATCCGAACCATGTCTTTATGGGAATACGCAAATCCGGTGAAATTCATGGCCCTTTCGGGTCGCATTTTGCCGTGGACAGCCGCACTTTCAGCGATCTGCCTTGTGGTTGGTTTGATCTGGGGCTTCTTCTTCACGCCTGATGATTTCCGCCAAGGATCGACGGTCAAAATTATCTACCTGCACGTGCCCTCGGCGCTTATGGCGATCAACGTGTGGTTCATGATGCTGGTGACATCGCTCATCTGGATCATCCGTCGCCATCACGTCAGCGCCTTGGCGGCCAAAGCCGCAGCGCCTATCGGTGTCGTGATGACGCTGATCGCTCTGATCACTGGCGCGATTTGGGGCCAGCCCATGTGGGGCACATGGTGGGTCTGGGATCCGCGCCTCACGTCGTTTCTGATCCTATTCCTGTTCTACCTCGGCTATATCGCTCTTTGGTCCGCCATCGAGGACAACGACACAGCCGCGGATCTCACGTCGATACTCTGCCTTGTTGGCTCCGTCTTTGCGGTGCTGTCGCGCTATGCGGTAAACTTCTGGAACCAAGGCTTGCACCAAGGCGCGTCGCTTTCGCTCGATAAGGAAAAGAACGTAGCGGACGTGTTTTATCAACCTTTGTTGGTGTGCATCGCAGGGTTTGTGTTGCTGTTTGTGGCGCTCATGCTTTTGCGTACACGCACAGAAATTCGCGCGCGCCGGACTAAGGCGCTGCTAGCACGGGAGCGCATGGCATGATGCCTGATCTTGGAAAATACGCTGATGCGGTGCTCAGCGCCTATGCGGCGACCATCGTTTTGATCCTCCTGCTGGTTCTTGTCAGCGTGATGCAAAGCCGTCGTGCCAAAGCTGCCCTAAAAGAGATCGAGACACGTCGAAATGGCTAAAATCTCCCCCCTGATGATTGCGCCACCCGCAATTTTTCTTAGCCTCGCGACGTTGTTTTATTTAGGAATGTTTCGTGAAGGCAAAGACGAGCTTGAGTCTGTTTTTGTCGGTAAAGCTGCGCCTCCTATCGAAACCGCTGCAAATCTTCCGGGGTTTGATCCAGTCGTGCAAAGTGACCTTGCGAATGGCAACGTCACGTTGGTAAACTTTTGGGCCAGTTGGTGCCCGCCGTGTCGTGCAGAGCATCCAAAGCTTCTGGAACTCGCCGAAACACACACGATCATCGGTGTGAACTTCAAAGACACAGCACGCGCGGCGTCCAGCTACCTGACTGATGATGGCAACCCGTTCAAAGGCGTTGCCTTTGATCCACAAGGGCGCACCGCGATTGATTGGGGCGTCACTGCTCCGCCTGAAACCTTCATTCTGGATGGTGATGGCACCGTGCTCTACCGTTTCGCAGGCCCTCTGATCGGAAGCGATTATGAGCAGCGTTTTTTGCCAGAGCTGAACAAAGCTTTAGGGAAATAACCCCTGCTTCATCTTTCAAAATAAACTTATCTGCATTCTCAACACGCACCACGCTTCCAGCTTGCGTGCGAGGAGCGCTGTCAGGCGCGAGGAGCATCTGCCCCCAACAACAAAAAGGGCCGCCCGAAAGCAGCCCTTTTCAGAGTTCAAAAGTTTTGTGACTTACGCCGCAGCGAGGTCGCGCAGAACGTAGTGCAGAACGCCGCCGTGCTCGATATATTCGATCTCGATTGCGGTATCGATACGACACTTCAGCATGATCTCTTTCACAGAACCGTCTGCCATCGTGATCGTGCAGGGCACTTCTTGCAAAGGCTCAATCGTGTCGAGACCGGAGATAGATACGCTCTCATCACCTGTCAGGCCGAGTGATTTGCGGCTGTCGCCATTTGTGAACTCGAACGGGATCACCCCCATGCCCACAAGGTTGGAGCGGTGAATACGCTCAAAGCTCTCCGCGATCACGGCCTTCACACCCAAAAGCGCTGTACCCTTAGCGGCCCAGTCACGGGACGAACCCGCTCCGTACTGTTCACCACCAAAGATCACCAGGGGTGTACCCGCTGCCTGATGCGCCATCGCCGCGTCAAAGATCGAGGTTTGCGCGCCATCGACGCCTTTGGTGTAACCACCTTCAACACCGTCCAGCATCTCGTTCTTGATGCGGATGTTGGCGAATGTGCCGCGCATCATGACTTCGTGGTTACCACGACGTGAGCCATAAGAGTTGAACTCGCGTACAGGCACCTGACGCTCGACAAGATACTGACCAGCAGGGGAGCTTTCAGCGAAAGAACCCGCAGGAGAGATGTGGTCGGTTGTGATCATATCACCCAAAAGCGCGAGAACCTTTGCGCCCTCGATATTGATGATGACGCCCGGATCCTTGGACATGCCTTGGAAGTAAGGCGGGTTCTGGATGTAGGTCGAAGTCGCGGGCCAGTCGTAGACTTCCTGCTGGGGCACTTCCACGCCCTGCCACTTCTCGTCACCCTTGAACACGTCCGCATATTTCGTCTGGAACGCTTCGCGTGTGACTGTCTGCTCGACCAGTTCTGCCACTTCTTGTGTCGTGGGCCAGATGTCTTTCAGGTAGACGTCCTTGCCATCAGGCGTTTGCGCGATGGGGTCGGTTGCAAGGTTGATGTCCATCGTGCCTGCAATCGCATAGGCCACCACGAGGGGGGGCGAGGCGAGGTAGTTGGCGCGCACATCAGGGCTGATACGTCCTTCAAAGTTGCGGTTGCCAGACAGGACAGAAGTCGCAACCAGATCGCCTTCATGGATCGCGGCAGAAAGTTCTGCCTGAAGCGGACCAGAGTTGCCGATGCAGGTCGTGCAACCATATCCAACAAGGTTAAAGCCAAGCGCATCAAGATCAACCTGAAGCTCTGCAGCTTCCAGATAGGCGGTCACAACCTGAGAGCCAGGTGCGAGCGATGTCTTGACCCAAGGTTTGCGGTTAAGACCCAAAGCTGCCGCTTTGCGCGCAACAAGGCCCGCGCCGATCATGACGTATGGGTTGGATGTGTTGGTGCAAGACGTAATGGAAGCGATAACAACTTTGCCTGATTCCATAGTGTAGTCTTCACCCGCGACAGCAACTTCCTTGCCCATGGGGCGCTTGAAAGTATCTTCCATTTCGCGCTTGAACGCTTCTTTCGCGCCTGTGAGGGCGACATAGTCTTGTGGACGCTTGGGACCCGAAATCGCAGGTGCAATTGTACCCATGTCGAGGGAAAGAGTGTCTGTATAGATCGGTGCGTAGTCGTCGCCGCGCCAGAAACCGTTCTCTTTTGCATAGGCTTCGACCAATGCGATGCGGTCTTCGTCACGACCCGTTGTGCGCAAATAACGCAGTGTCTCGTTGTCGATCGGGAAGAAGCCACATGTTGCGCCATACTCAGGCGCCATGTTGGCGATTGTCGCACGGTCTGCCAGTGGAAGCGTATCGAGACCCTTGCCGTAGAATTCTACGAACTTCCCAACAACGCCTTTTTCACGCAGCATTTCAACAACCTTAAGGACGAGGTCCGTACCGGTCGTGCCTTCCATCATCGCGCCTGTCAGCTCAAACCCTATGACTTCAGGGATAAGCATAGAGATAGGCTGGCCGAGCATCGACGCTTCCGCCTCGATCCCGCCAACGCCCCAACCCAGAACAGCTGCGCCGTTCACCATAGTCGTGTGGCTGTCTGTGCCAACGAGCGTGTCAGGGTAGGCAACCTCTTCACCGTTCTGGTCCTTGTCGGTCCAAACCGTCTGGCTAAGGTACTCAAGGTTTACCTGGTGACAAATGCCTGTGCCCGGAGGAACAACGCGGAAATTTGAAAATGCGGACTGTCCCCATTTCAGGAACGTATAACGCTCCATGTTGCGCTCATATTCGCGGTCCACGTTCATCTTGAACGCACGTGGATTGCCAAATTCGTCGATCATAACAGAGTGGTCAATGACCAGATCAACTGGGTTCAACGGGTTAATCTTTTGTGGATCACCACCGAGGGATTTAATCCCGTCGCGCATCGCCGCAAGGTCAACAACCGCTGGAACACCTGTAAAGTCTTGCATCAGAACGCGCGCAGGGCGATAGGCAATCTCGCGCGGGTTTTTGCCACCTTTGGCACCCCACTCGGCGAAGGCTTTGATGTCGTCGACGGAAACCGTCTTGCCATCTTCAAAGCGCAGCATGTTTTCCAGTACGACTTTCAACGCAGCAGGAAGCTTGGAGAAATCACCAAGGCCGGCTTCTGTCGCGGCTGGGATGGAATAATAGGCGATGGACGCGTCACCGACCTTAAGGGTCTTGCGCGTTTTGCTGGTGTCCTGACCGACTGTGATGGGCATGAAAGCCTCCTGATCTAAAGTCTACATTGCTGGCGAATTGCCTGCTATTTGCCCTATGAAGACGTCTCAATCAAGGGGTGCAGAGCAAATTGTATACGATTGTACACTGAAATTTGAGCTAAATTGGAAACAAAGTGTTCGTACCGCTCGCGCGGCTCTCGCAAAAGGGTGATTGGTCATTACAATGCTTTCGACCTATCACCACTGTAACGCAATAATTTCAAATGGACTAACCCTCATGAAAACGCTCTCAGCTCTCTTTGCCGCGCTCTGGATCGGTTTGTCTGGGTCCGCGCAGGCGCAAAACCAGCCTGTCGTGATTGAACTCTTCACCTCTCAAGGGTGTTCTTCTTGCCCGCCTGCGGATGCATTAATGCATAAATTGGCACAGCGCAGTGATGTGATCGCGCTTTCGATGCACGTGGACTATTGGGACTATATTGGCTGGAAAGACGAATTCGGGCGTCCCGAAAATGCTGCGCGTCAGCGGGCATATGCGCAAACGGCGGGGCGCCGTTCTGTTTATACGCCGCAGATGATAATCGCGGGTGAAGATTCAGTTGTCGGCACGCATCCGATGGATGTTGCAGACCTCATTCGTAAACACTCTGCTGATACCAAAGACGTTGCGATGAAAGTTGCACGCTCTGGCGGCAAGCTTACGATCGCAGCTACCGCACGCCGTGCTGCGAAATACGAAGTTAAACTGGTGAGCTATTCCAAAGCACGCACCACGGCGATCAAACGTGGTGAGAATGCAGGTAAAACAATCACTTACGTGAACGTTGTATCAGATTTCAAAACGGTAAAGAAATGGGATGGCCGCGCGCCGCTGTCATTGGCTGCGAACATCGGCTCTGGTCCTATGGTGGTCTTGATCCAGCGTGCAGGCCATGGCCCTATCGAAGCGGCGGCAGCGATTAACTAACCTTTACGTGTTTTTCCACCGTCGGTGAATCCAGAACCATTGGTGCATGTTTTCGCGCACCAATGCTTCCAAACCGTCGTTTACGGCTTGCGTCATGGTCTCTGCATCGCTGTGTGGGATTTCATCCTGCACAATGATCTCGAAATCGAGTCCATTAGCCTGTCTTACGGCATAGACCGGTATGAGAGCGGCGTTGTATTTCAGGGCTAATTCAGCCGTAATCAGAGAGGTGATTGCGGGTTTGCCAAAATAATCCAGACTTGCGCCACCATGTGCATGTAGATCCGTCAAAATTCCTAAAACGCCACCAGATTTGATATGACGCACCATTTGCGACATACCTTTGCGGCCTTGCTCAAACATCGGCGTGCCAATCGTCGTGATTGATTTGACGTAATGTTCATTGAAATATGGGTTCGACATGCGCCGATAGAGCGCGCCCATGTTGTGCCCCTTGGCAATAAGCGCTGCGCGGCTCGCATCGTAATTGCCAAAGTGACCTGTGACGAGAATGACAGGGCGGCCATCCGCGCGCGCGGTTTCTAGAGCTTCATAACCAGAACCGTTGATTGGCGCTTTGATCGCGCGTTGGACAAAGGCGTCGCCGGAATAAAGCTCGATCAAAGTGCGCCCGGCATTGTTGGGCACCTCTTTGCACAGGCGCTCAACCTCCGTTTCGGGCAGGTCGGGAAGCACATGCGCGAGGTTTGCGCGGATGCGTTTAGGATAGCCAGCCAAGGGTGAAACCACCTTTTCGACCAACCATCCCATCGTACGCACGCGCGCAGCGTATGGCAGGGCCAACGCGAGCCCGATCAAGCTGCGTAGAAAGAGGTTAATGATATATTGCGAAACGCGTTTCATAGAGGCGGCTTACTGCGCTTGAGGGCGATGCTCAAGCATTTGGCATCATCGCCAATCCTGTTCCGATCATCGAATCGCGCGTGACCAGCTTGGCGAGATCTTCTTCACTGAGATCCTCACTTCCGCTCGGGCGGGCAGGAATCACAACGTAGCGCATGTCCGCGGTGCTGTCGTGAACGCGAATTTGCGTATCATTGGGTAGGTTCACACCAAATTCGGATAAAACCTTGCGCGGTTCTTTTACGGTGCGTGAACGGTAGGCGCGTGACTTATACCAGTCAGGTGGAAGTCCAAGTAGGTTGCGCGGGTAACATGAACACAATGTGCACACGACAATGTTGTGTGTATCGGCAGTGTTCTCGAGCGCGATCAAGTGCATTGGACCGACGTCAAATCCCATCTCGCCACTTGCAGCAGAGCCATCTTTCAACAAGCGCGATTTGAAAGCGGGATCCACCCAAGCGCGCGCCACAACAGCTGCACCCAGAGCGGGGCCACGTGCGTCCATTTTGTCGATCTGTGTTGAAATCTCTTCAAGGGTCGTTATGTTTTTCTCGACCAGCAGTTCTCGCACGGCAATTTCCATGCTTTGCCAATAGCTTAGGGGTGTGTCATCGTCTTGGCGGTAGGGGTGGCCAGACGGAGACAGGTGGTCGTGATGATCATGTGGCATTGGCGGTTTCCAATTCTTCAATCCAGTGCGCATATATTTCAGCTTCGATCCGGTCTTCTGGATTTTCAGCTTCGTCGCCCCAAAGTTCCACCGCACTGAAACTAACGCGGTAGAGAATTTGTTCTGCGGCGGGCAAGCCGTAAGCCAATTGTTCGGGATTTTTGAACGGCGCGATTACGCGTTCGATGTCACCGGTTTTGCCACGCACATAGGCTGGTGCGCGCACATGGCCCGGCGGCATTATCGAACGGATGCGTACTTTGGCACCAACGGGCAACACATTATTGTCCAAGGCTTGCGTCGCCATAAGTCTCGCCCCGTGCTTGAACTTCGGCCATTTTCACGCCGAGTTCTTCGATCGTATAAGCACCGCTTTCGATCAGGTTTTGATTGATCGAGGCAATCCAACGCTCATAGTAGCTCATGCTCTCGAAAGCGTCCTCGCCCATATCTTCAAGCGCGCGTCTAAGTCCATCAACTGTGAAATAGCCCTTGCCGCTACACAATATCATCAATGCGTCCACGCGCTTTTCCCAGAGCGAAAAGTCGTGTTGATCATCACAGATAGGTCCAGCATCTTGGCCACCCATATCATGCCAGCGGCGTCCGTCGGTTCTATTATCCATATTGTGACGCTATCGAAGCGTGATTGTACTGTCTAGAGTTTGAGCGCGAACTTACGCTGGCACGCCTTCCTTCAGAAGTATTTCACCTGTTTGGGCAAGGTCTCGAACACCGGTGACAACTTCTGCCATAGCGATTTCACCATCCTCTTCGCCCACTTGGCCACGTTCTTGGACGGCCTCACGCAATTGTTCGGCCATTCGACTGGAAATATTGGCAAAGATAAACTCCGCAGAAATTTTGGTGGCCTCATCTGTTGCGCTGGCAAGAGCTGTTACGAGCGTATCGTTGTCCACGGACTTGAGTATCGCGGGTACATCGCGTTCATCTACGCGTTCGGCAACATGTTTAAAGGTGAAAATTGCCTTACGCACTTCTGCCGCAAACGTCTGATCAGCCTCATCAAGCCCATCGAGCAGTTCGTCGCGTGTCACGCTACGCGACGAGTTCAAGATAGCCCCAAGGCGTTCCTCGGGTTTGTTTGTAAATGCGAGAATCGGTTCGTCATCAAGTTGGGTAATCAAAGAACGCCCAATGCGATCAACCGCGTCGGGTGTCACCGAATTGGTGAGTGAAACAGCATAAGTAATGCGCCTTGCGCGCTCGCCCGGCATTTGACCAAGCATCGTGGCTGCTTTTTTTACATCGATCTTGGAGAGGAGCACGGCAGCGACTTCGATACTTTCGTCCTCAATAAGCATCAGCAGTTTTTCGGCATCTAATCCAAATATACCGCTGCTACCCCAAAACCCGAATTTTTTCATGGGTTATGACGCGGAAATTGTCTGA
>NZ_MLCB01000120.1 GCF_001890925.1 Planktotalea frisia | reverse complement strand
CGATGGTTGAGCAAACTCTACATTAAACTGAGGGAAGTTTCGGGGGGCAGGTCAGTTGCAAGAAGAAAACCGGTCGCTGACCCGCACGGCGATGGCTGATCTGCCGCCCTCGGGAAGCGCGACCTATACAGGCTTTGCACAGGTGATTTCGGATCGTTCCGTGATTCCCACCGCGAGCACAGAGCTTGTCGGCAAGGCGAACCTTGAGGTGGGATTCGCAGGTACGGGCAGTATGACCGGTACGATTGATGATTTTGATGACAATGGCACTGAATATGGCGGATCGCTTACGGTGAGTGGTGGCGAAATCAGCGCTGGGCCAAATGGGCCACAAGTGCAGAGCGCTGTGTCAGGGACATTGACGAACGGCGGCGCGTCTTATGATGTGGATGGTAATATTACCGGCGGTTTCTTAGGTCCTGACGGTGAATACCTCAATGGATTTGATGACATCACGGTGACCTCTGGTGGCAAGACGTCCAACACCAACATCTCTTTGAATGCCGCACGCGAGTAGGCTCTCCCTCTTACTATGTCTTATTGTGTGAACAGGCATGCCAGAGTTTCCCCGCTTTGGCATGCCCACTTGCCCGCGCCTGTGCGGATGTGTATTTACGCCTACATGAAACAAGTTTTCGATCTGAACGAGCACGCGCGCTTGCGCGAACGCTTTTACGGCGCATCGCGCGCTGTGCTGGCCCGACTACCCTGAGCACGCTCTGATCTGGCAGCGCTGTGCTGCACCACAATTCAATTTAGCCAACTATGACGGGAGTGGACCAAATGTCCCCCAAAACGATCTATGACAAAATCTGGGATGCGCATATCGCGCATGAAGCGGAAGATGGCACATGCCTGCTTTATATCGACCGCCACCTTGTGCACGAAGTAACGTCGCCGCAGGCCTTTGAAGGTTTGCGCATGACGGGCCGCACCGTGCGCGCACCTGACAAGACGATTGCTGTGCCGGATCACAACGTTCCAACTACACTGGATCGTGTGAACGGGATCGACAACGTCGAGAGCAAGATCCAAGTGGATGCGCTGGACAAGAACTCCAAGGATTTTGGCATTCACTACTATCCAGTGTCTGACGTGCGTCAGGGCATCGTGCATATCGTTGGTCCTGAGCAAGGCTGGACCCTTCCGGGCATGACCGTGGTTTGTGGCGACAGCCACACAGCGACCCACGGCGCATTCGGAGCACTTGCGCATGGCATCGGCACATCCGAGGTAGAGCACGTTCTGGCCACGCAAACGCTGATTCAGAAAAAGTCCAAGAACATGAAGGTCGAGATCACAGGCAAGCTAAAGCCAGGTGTGACCGCCAAAGACATCACCATGTCCGTGATCGGCAAGACCGGCACAGCTGGTGGTACTGGCTACGTGATTGAATATTGCGGTGAGGCCATTCGTGACCTTAGCATGGAAGGGCGTATGACCGTCTGCAACATGGCAATCGAGGGCGGCGCGCGAGCCGGTCTGATCGCACCTGACGAGAAAACCTATGCGTATTGCAAAGGTCGCCCACACGCACCGAAAGGCGCGGAATGGGAAGCGGCTGAGGCGTACTGGCGCACGCTCTTCACCGACGAAGGTGCGCATTTTGATAAGGTCGTCACACTTGATGGCGCAGAGATTGAGCCAAGCGTAACGTGGGGCACATCCCCAGAGGACGTTCTGCCGATTTCAGCAGTTGTTCCAAGCCCCGATGATTTTGAGGGTGGCAAGGTCGATGCTGTGAAGCGCGCGCTTGAGTATATGGGCCTCACACCCGGTCAAAAGCTGACAGACATCGAGATCGACACAGTCTTTATCGGATCTTGCACAAACGGTCGTATCGAAGATTTCCGCGCTGTTGCAGAAGTCGTCAAAGGCAAGAAGATCAAAGAAGGCATGCGCGCGATGATCGTGCCGGGCTCTGGTCTTGTGCGTGCGCAGGCTGAAGAAGAGGGTCTTGCGGATATCTTCCGTGAGGCCGGTTTCGATTGGCGCCTCGCGGGTTGTTCTATGTGCCTCGCGATGAACCCTGATCAGCTGTCCGAGGGCGAGCGTTGCGCGGCAACTTCGAACCGCAATTTCGAGGGTCGCCAAGGCTACAAAGGGCGCACGCATCTTGTGTCCCCTGCGATGGCTGCGGCTGCGGCACTTACGGGCCGTCTCACTGATATTCGTGAGATGACCTAATGAAACGGCGTGGCTTTCTACAACTGCTGGGGAGCGCGATGACCGCGCCCTTATTGCCTGCGCTCCCTATGGGCGCGGCGACTGTGGGGACCGCACGCAAAGCGGCTTACCCTGCTTTAGCGATGAAGATGGCGTTGGATCAAGCAAAGCACCGTGTGAATTTCTCGGTGTTTAGCATGGCGCAGCAGCTTGGTTTGCAGATCGATCAAGCGAATGCTTTGATGGTCGATCTCTCCAAGAGGGGCGTGATCGGTCCGATCCAAGGCACAACTGCCTCTGGGCGCTGGGCGCAGAGCCGCATGTGGCAACGTCCCGCGGGAAGCGTCGTTGCGACCCGTACGGTCGCCACACAGTCACGCACACAAAATACTCCAAACAGCACTGCGGACCGCGCAGATGCGACAAAGGAAACGACAATGGAAAAATTTGACACCCTCTCTGGTATCGCAGCACCCATGCCGCTGGTGAATATCGACACAGACATGATTATCCCAAAGGTGTTTTTGAAGACGATCAAACGCACGGGCCTTGGCGCGAACCTCTTTGATGAAATGCGCTTTGACCGTGAAGGCAATGAGATTGAGGACTTCGTTCTCAACAAACCAGCGTATCGCGAAGCACAGATCATTGTGGCGGGCGACAACTTTGGCTGCGGCTCTTCGCGCGAACATGCGCCTTGGGCACTTGCGGATTTTGGGGTCAAATCGGTGATCTCTACATCCTTCGCGGACATCTTTTACAACAACTGCTTCAAGAACGGCATTCTGCCGATCATCTTGCCGCAGGACGCGGTTGATGTGTTGATGAAGGACGCGGAAAAAGGCGCAAACGCGCGCATGGACATCGATCTTGAGGCGCAGACGGTCACAACCTCGGATGGTGAAGTGTTCTCGTTCGAGGTGGATAGCTTCAAGAAGCATTGCTTGATGAACGGCTTGGACGACATCGGCCTAACGATGGAAAAAGCCAGTGCAATCGACACATTCGAGGCCGCGGCATCTGCTGCACGTCCTTGGGTTTAAGGTCTATCTAAAAATACTACCGAGAGGCGAAGTTGGATTTTCCAGCTTCGCCTTTTTAGTTAACGAGAGGTTTACGATCTTTGCGCCTGCTACCTCTCGCATTCTTTCATTTGTTACAGGTTTTCGGATGAATAGCGCTGCAAAACCCATCGACCACAACATGTAGTGCTTTGATTTTCTTGTGCCTTTTTCTTGCGCACCAATTGATGCAATCTCGCACCAGTCTCGCCCTCTTTTAGCCCATTTGATTGAGCTTATTAGGGAGGCAGCTTGAGAAACTGGCTCGATCAAGGCACAAATGAGGCGAGATCGAGGCATACCGTTTTAGCGAACGGGCTCAAGTTGGAACAAGCGGTCGGCATCGTATCGGCAGCGTCCAAGTTGAAGGGAAACGACGTGGTTACGAATATTATTGGTGCAGTTTTGCGCTCGATACTCGTGTGGATTTTAGTCATCACACCATCTGTGATTTTGACAGGGATCGTGGGCGAAAGCAGCTTTACGGTTGTCTTCATCGCGTTCTTGGCGGCTTTGTTCACATTTGTAGAGTACTTCTTCAAATATCCTTCAATTATTGAATTCCGTTTTGCAGCGCCGTTTAACAGGCATCGGTATGTGACGATCCTTGCGATTGTGACGGCCTTGTCCTTGGTCTGCAAAGGTGTGTTCGAGCCGACAGAACTAACCTTGTCGATCAAACACTGGGGCGACATGCTAGGCCGCGCGATTGATGTGCCTTACTCGCCGGTTCGTTTGATCATTCTGATGCTCGATGCGGATGCGTCTATCGAGTTGGTCGAGATTGTGCGCACTGCCGCTGGCCTCGCCTATGCAATTTCCCTGTTGTCGCTGGTTGTCTTCATACTGCTGGTGCGCGTTGCCAACTGGCCCACGCGTACTGGTGCGTTCAACGTGTGGCTAAACCTGCCATTGTTTGACCCGACAGGTGGCGGCGATGTTCTGGTACGCCTGAAAAGAGATGCGAATATTAACATTATCTTTGGATTTTTGCTGCCATTCTTGATCCCAGCGATTGTGAAAACTGCAACGGATCTTGTCGGTAACTTGACGATGGATGATCCGCAAACTCTGATTTGGACGATAAGCGCATGGGCCTTTCTACCAGCAAGCATGATTATGCGGGGTGTCGCGATGGGTCGTTTAGCGGAAATGATCGAAGAGAAACGTCGCCGCGCTTATGCGCAAACAGAAGCGCAAATCGCTTAATCTTAATTCTATGCCTTGTTTTGATGCCCTTCGCACTTAGTGCGGAGGGTTTTCGCGTTGCGACCTTTCATGCTGAGTTAACACGCAAAGGCCCGGGTCTATTGCTGCGCGACATTGAGCGCGGGAAAGACAAGCAAATTTCGGCTTTGAAGCTGGTCGTCGCAGCTGTTGACCCCGATGTGTTGCTCTTGACGAAAGTGGACTTTGATCTCGAACAACGCTCGGCGGCGGCTCTGCGCGATGCGTTGGGCTATCCGCATATGTTTACGTTGGCTCCGAATACGATGATCACGACGCAGTTGGACTTGAACGGCGACAAGCGGGTGGGAGATCGCCAAGCGTGGGCGCGCTATGCGGGAGAGGGTGCTATGCTGTTGTTGTCCAAGCACCCAGTTGAATTGCGCTATCATCTCAATAATCTGCTGTGGAAGGATGCGCCGCGCGCGCAGATGCCTGAAGCTGGGTTCTTGAGTGCGTTAGCGATTGCTGAGTTGAAAGTGGTAAGCCAAGGGCTTTGGGTCGTAGAGGTTGTTACCGCGAAACACGGGCCAATCACGCTTGTCGCGTTCCAGAATCAGACACCCGTGTTTGATGGCCCTCAGGACTTTAACGGATTGCGAAATCGAGCGCAGTTGAGGCTATTGAATGACGTGATGGAGGGCGCTTTTGGTGATTTTCCTTTGAAACGTTTCGTTTTGCTCGGCAATAGCAATCTTGATCCGAAAAGAGGGGACGGCGACCGCACAGCAATAGGCGCGTTGCTTGCCGACAAGAGGCTGAGTGATGCAAAACCGCTCAGCACACTTGGCGGTGATACGACTGCGCAATGGGAAAACCCTGGCTCGATGCGCGTGTCTTACGTTTTGCCAAGTGCTGATTGGAAGATCAAAAGTTCAGGGGTATTTTGGCCCGACGCAGGCCCGCTCCACAAAGCAGCAGAGCAAGCAAGTCGGCATAGACTGGTTTGGATAGATATCAGACCGCCGCCGTAGTGAGCTGCGGCTTGGCCCCTTTGGGAAGGACGACAAAGTCAGTCGCTTGGCGGAACGCGTCAACCATTGGTGTGGGTTCAAAATCGGGCACAAGCGCTTTGAATTTCGAACCGTCCAGAGAATGCGGCGTGTTCCAAATGTAGCGCATTTCAAAGATGTGTTTCATCTCTGGCATAAACGGCCACGCAAAGCGCAGGGGCCACCAAGCCATCTCTTTTATGCGCACGTCATGGTTACGCGCTTGTGCAATGCTCGCAGCCATTTGCTCTGCGGTCAGGGTGTAGCCCTCAAAACAAATGTCTGCGAAACGATCCAGCGTATCGCGCTGCTCTGCCAGCAGCACCGCTGCGTGTGCGAGATCCGGAAGAAATGCCCAAGCGCGCGGGATGCCCGCTGTGCCCGGGAAGGTGAGCGCACCTTTACGCAGACTCGGAGCCATGATCCTGTCGAACCAGTTGCCAGAGGCTTCGGTGTCGAGATAATCCCCCGCGCGCAGAATGATCGTGCGCACGCCAGCGTCGCGGTAGCTTTGCTCCATTTTGATACGGATTTGACCTAGTAAGTTGGTCGCATGATGTGGGCTCGTTGGCGACCATGGGGCAGGGGTGTTCTCTCCGAATACATATACATTGCCTGGGATGATCACGGTGGCATCATTAACCAACGCCGCGCGATGGACCGCAGGCTGCATCGCCAATACCTGCGCTTGCCAATGTTGATAGGGCGGGTTCCAAGCTTGCACGATCACATCAACGCCGCGTGCGGCAGTTTCCAAAGTGTCGATCTTGCGATCAAAACGGCGCACTTGCCAACCCGCGTTTTCAAAAGCTGTCGCAGCGTTGCGGCCAAAACGACCCGTAGGGCCAAGAACTAGAACTGTCTGTGTCATGTCATTCTCCATGTGTTGATGAAGACTGTATGATCTATGCATGATCATTAGGGTATTTACCAAAATTAAAGATCATGTATTCATTATTGAATGGACAAAGCCCTTAACGACTTTGATTGGTCACTCATTCGCGCGTTTCTCGCGGTCGCCGAAACAGGTTCGCTTTCGGGCGCTGCTCGCAGTCTGTCGCTAAGTCAGCCAACACTGGGTCGGCAGATCAAGCAGCTTGAGAATCAGACGGGTTTGCGCCTGTTCGAGCGTCAAGCGCGTGGGTTGGAATTGACCGATACGGGGGAAAGCTTGCTTGAGCCTGCCCGCGCCATGCGTGCCGCTTTTGGGCAATTGCGCCTGCGTGCCGCAGGGCGTGATCACAAGATGGAAGGCACCGTGCGTATTACCGCGAGCGAAGTCATGGCGCATCACGTGCTGCCCAAGATTATCGCTGGAATGCGAGAGGCAGAGCCGAACATCCAGATCGAATTGGTCCCATCTGATGCCAGTGAAAACCTGCTGTTTCGTGAGGCTGATATCGCCGTGCGCACGTATCGCAGCACACAGCTTGACGTGATCACCAAGCAGATTGGCACCGTAGAAATGGGGATTTACGCCGCCAAAAGCTACCTAGCGAAGCACGGCACACCCGAGCGGATTGATGACCTACTGAACCATACGATCGTCGGCTATGACCGCGATGACCGCATAATCGTTGGCATGCGTGATCTGGGCTGGCCGGCGACGCGTGAATTCTTTGACGTGCGCTGCGATGATCAGAATACCTATTGGGAACTCGTGCGCGCAGGTTGTGGCGTCGGGTTCACGCAGCGGTCCTTCGCGAGTGTTGATCCTTTGATTGCGCGCGTTTTGCCAGAAGTGGAACTGCCGACGCTTCCCATTTGGCTTGCGGCCCCTGAAGTGATGCGCAGTACGCCAAGGATCAAGCGGGTTTGGGATATGTTGGAAGAGGGGATCAGTGCGGTGTTTGGAAGAGGCGAAGCTTGACCCTAAGGCCCCTTCTAGGTAGGGCGATGCGCAACACATTAACCCATTCAGGAAGTGCGCAATGAGCAACCCATCTCTCCTTATTCTGGCCGGTGACGGCATTGGCCCCGAAGTTATGGCGCAGGTTCAGCGGATTATTGGCTGGTATGGCGACAAGCGCGGTCTGAACTTCGACGTGAGCGAAGACCTTGTGGGCGGTGCGGCTTATGACGCGCATGGCACGCCGTTGCACGATGATACTATGGCCAAAGCGCAGGCGGTGGACGCGGTTCTGCTTGGTGCTGTGGGTGGTCCGAAATACGACGATCTGGACTTTTCGGTAAAGCCAGAGCGCGGTTTGCTGCGTCTTCGTAAAGAGATGGATTTGTTCGCGAACCTGCGTCCAGCGCAGTGCTTTGACGCGCTTTCTGAGTTTTCATCGCTAAAGACGGAACTCGTGTCCGGCCTTGATATCATGATCGTGCGTGAGTTGACCTCCGGTGTTTATTTTGGCGAACCACGCGGTATCTTTGAAGAGGGCAACCAGCGGGTTGGCATCAACACGCAGCGCTATACAGAAGCCGAGATCGAGCGCGGCGCGCGTGCGGCGTTTGAACTGGCCATGAAGCGTGACAAGCGTCTTTGCTCCATGGAAAAAGCCAACGTGATGGAAAGCGGCATTCTGTGGCGCGAAGTTGTGACAGAAGTGTCCAAGGATTATCCAGAGGTCGCGCTGTCGCACATGTATGCAGATAATGGCGCGATGCAGTTGGTGCGTGCGCCAAAGCAGTTTGATGTGATCTACACAGATAACCTGTTCGGCGATATTCTGAGCGATTGCGCGGCAATGTTGACGGGTTCGCTTGGTATGTTGCCATCTGCCTCCCTTGGTGCGCCGATGGAGAATGGTCGCCCGAAAGCATTGTACGAGCCAGTACACGGTTCTGCGCCTGACATCACAGGTCAGTGCAAAGCGAACCCGTCTGCTTGTATCCTGAGCTTTGCAATGGCTTTGCGCTATAGCTTTGATCAGGGTGCTGAAGCGGATCGGTTGGAAGCAGCAGTTGAGAAAGTTCTTGCGGATGGCGTGCGCACAGCGGACCTGATGCAGGCGAACGACGGCACACCCGTTAGCACCACTGAAATGGGTGATGCGATCTTGGCTGCGCTCGACGCCTCGCTCTAAGCGGTCGTCAAAGTTATTGGCTAAGGCAGGCATAAACACTTGCCTTAGCATCCCATCATGTGATGTTTGCGGTGACGCCAACCCAATCACAGGATGGAGCTGACCAATGGGCAGCAACACAAAAGGCGCGCTGATTGTGCTGCTCGCTTTTGCGATTTTCTCGACACATGACATCATCGTAAAGTTCCTTGGCGCATCCTATTCGCCGATCCAGATCGTATTCTTTTCGGTTCTCTTTGGTTTTCCGTGGATGACGCTGATGCTGATCCGTGACACGAGCTCGGGGAATCTATTGCCGCGACATCCTTGGTGGACCGCCTTGCGCACGATTGCGACGACGCTGACGGGAATTTCTGCGTTTTATGCGTTCTCGAAACTGCCGCTCGCGCAGGTTTATGCGATCCTGTTTGCCGCTCCTTTGCTCATCACGATTCTGTCGATCCCAATATTGGGTGAGCAAGTGCGTTTGCGTCGCTGGGTTGCAGTGCTTATCGGGCTGTGTGGCGTTCTTGTGGTCTTGCGTCCGGGTGCCGAGCCTTTGACGTTGGGCCATCTCGCGGCACTTGTCGCCGCCGTTGGCGGGGCGCTTGCGTCGATCATTGTGCGCAAAATTGGCAAGGATGAGCGCAGTGTCGTACTGTTGATCTATCCGATGATGACCAATTTTATGATCATGGGGGCTGCTTTGCCGTTTGTGTATCAACCGATGCCGATGGAGCATTTGGGGGGCATCGTTGTGATGTCGATCATGGCGTTGATTGGCTCTGCATTGGTGATCGCAGCTTACAAGGCAGGTGAAGCAGTGATCGTCGCGCCGATGCAATATTCGCAGATCATCTGGGCGAGCGTCTTTGGCGCGCTCTTGTTCGGTGAAACGATGGATTTTGCAACGTTGTTGGGCGCTGTGATTATCATCGGTAGTGGCGTTTACATCGTCTTACGCGAAGGACGCGGAAATTCTTCAGAGAACACGCCGGTCCTGCGTACACGGACACGTACGGAGACGGGTACAAGCCTACGGATTGGGCCGCTGATCCGAGCGCGGCGCAAGCGTGAGACAAAAGAGTAAGCGCGCATGCTGCCCCTCGATATCCTTTTGCGTCCCCTCCTTTTACCAGTGATTTTGGTGCAAGCGATTGGTGTGCGTCGGCGCGCGCTCTCTTTGCCCGAAGCGATAGGTCCGCGCGAAGGCAACAGTGGGATAGGTCCTGAATTACGGCTGTTGATCGTTGGAGATTCATCCGCAGCGGGCGTCGGCGTACATACACAAAGTGAAGCGCTGAGTGGGCAGTTGGTCAAAGCGCTTGAGACTGAATTTAGTGTCACATGGCGCTTGATAGCGAAGACCGGAGCGACCTGTCGGTCAACGTTGGAAATGTTGATAGACGACCGCACAAAGCATACTGATACCTTCGATGTTGTCTTCATTGCGCTTGGGGTGAATGACGCTGTCAGGTTACGTTCGAAAAGAACGTTTCTACGCCGTCACCAAGCGGTCAGAGCTATCTTGCGCGCGCAATTTAGCGCTACATCAATCGTTGTTCCTGGCGTGCCCCCGCTTGGCGGGTTTCCTGCGTTGACGGGGCTGATGCGATGGGTGCTTGGTGCACATGCCAAACGGTTGGATCATGCGCTTTCGAGAGCATTGAGTAGAGAAGCACAAACCGCATATTTGTCGTTTGATCTACCGCTTACGGCGGATGCAATGGCAGAGGACGGCTACCACCCAAACGCGCAAAGCTATGTCATTTTGGGCGAACGTGGCGGGGCAGGCATTTCTACGTTGGTTCGTCAGATCTGATATGATTCTAACAAAGCGGCGTGCTTACTGAAATCGCTGCACAGGTAGCAGATGCCAGTTTTTTGACCTGTAGAACTTTGTTTTGCAGTGAAATAAACGGATTTTTCGGAAAACTTCGAAACAGGGGGTCAAACTGGTTGCTTTGATGGTCCCCGCGCGTTTTACTCTGCGAAGCGAAATGCAGGGCCAACCTGCTGCATGTATCAAGGGAGCCTCTTTTGGCCGATAGTGACCAAGGCGGCGCGTTCGTCGAATTCGACCGCGTACAGAAAAGCTACGATGGGGAAAATCTCGTCGTCAAAGATCTTAACCTATCATTGCCCAAGGGCGAGTTTCTGACAATGCTTGGGCCATCGGGTTCTGGCAAGACGACCTGCCTGATGATGCTCGCAGGTTTTGAGACGGCAACCAACGGCGATATTCGCCTTGATGGGCAGCCGATCAACAATATTCCACCGCATAAGCGTGGCATCGGCATGGTGTTCCAAAACTACGCCCTTTTCCCGCATATGACGGTTGCCGAAAACCTGAGCTTCCCTCTTGAAGTCCGAAAGATGGGCAAATCCGAGCGTGAAGCAAAAGTTAAGCATGTGCTTGAATTGGTCCAGATGGGTGAGTTCGGCGGGCGTCGTCCGTCACAGCTATCAGGTGGTCAGCAACAGCGTATCGCGCTTGCGCGTGCTTTGGTGTTTGAGGCTGAATTGGTCTTGATGGATGAGCCGCTTGGCGCGCTCGACAAGCAGTTGCGCGAAACCATGCAGTTCGAGATCAAGCGCATTGCAGATGATCTAGGCATCACAGTGGTATACGTCACGCACGACCAGACAGAAGCACTGACCATGTCAGATCGCGTTGCTGTGTTCGAAGATGGCCGCATCCAGCAGCTTGCGCCGCCGGACGAGCTTTATGAAAGCCCGCAGAACAGTTTCGTTGCGCAATTTATTGGCGAGAACAACACGCTTGAGGGCACTGTCAAAGAGATCAAGAACGGCATCGCTTTGGTGCAGCTTGATGGCGGCGGTCTGATTGATTGCAAGCCTGTGAATGTGACCAAAGCGGGTGAGCGTACGCGTGTGTCTATCCGCCCTGAGCGCGTTGAGTTTGACAAAACTCGCCTGCATGCTGACGCGCACACGCTGAAAGCCGAAGTGCTTGAGTTCATCTATATGGGCGATATTTTCCGCACACGCCTACGCGTCGCTGGACAGGATGATTTTATCATCAAGTCACGAAATGCGCCGGATCAGGTTCGCCTTGAGCCCGGCAGCGAGATTGAAATCGGTTGGTTGGCAGAAGACTGCCGCGCGCTCGACGCGTAAGCGATTTCATCGAATATCGAGCCGCACACTCACCGGCTCGATACCTAAAGAGGTTTCCACTTTGGACCCGTACCGGAAACCTCAAAAGTCTAACACGGGTAACTAGGGAGAATGTTATAATGACATTTACACGTACACTACTTGCTACATCCGCGCTTGTCGCAGTTGGCGGCACAGCATTTGCAGACGGCCACATGGCGTCTGACATGACACTCGTTAGCTGGGGTGGTGCATACCAAAACAGCCAGCAAAAAGCATATGTAGAGCCCTACATTGCAATGAACGAAGGCGTGACAGCCGTTTGGGACGAAAGCTCTGCTGAAGCGGTTGCGAAACTGCGCGCGATGAACGAAGCGGGCAACATCACTTGGGATCTCGTTGACGTCGTTGCGGCTGATGCGATCCGTTTGTGCGACGAAGGTCTCGCGATGGAAATCAATCCTGACGAAGATCTCGCAGATGCGCCAGACGGCACAAAAGCATCCGTCGACTTTGGCGATCTGATCGTATCCGACTGCTTTATCCCACAGATCGTGTATTCCACGACAATGGGTTACCGCACGGACCTCGTTGGTGACACAGCGCCTACAAGCGTTTGCGCAGTCTTTGATACAGAAGCGTATCCTGGCAAGCGTTCGCTTGAGAAGCGTCCAATCAACAACATGGAATGGGCTTTGATCTGTGACGGCGTTGCAAAAGACGACGTTTACTCCGTTCTGGAGACAGCCGAAGGTCAAGAGCGCGCACTTGCGAAGCTCGATACGATCAAAGACGATGTGATCTGGTGGTCTGCTGGTGCCGACACTCCACAGCTTTTGGCTGATGGCGAAGTTGTCATGGGTTCCACATACAACGGTCGTTTCTTCAGCTTGATCGAAGAGCAGAAGCAGCCAGTTGCGATGCTTTGGGACGCTCAGGTGTTTGACCTTGACGGTTGGATCATCCCAGCGGGTCTTCCTGCGGATCGTTTGGCGCGCGTTAAGGACTTCGTAAAGTTCGCAACAGACACACAGCGTCTTGCAGACCAGTCCAAGTATATCTCTTATGGCCCTGCACGTCTGTCTTCCGCACCATTGGTTGGCAAGCACGCAGACTTGGGTATCGACATGGCACCACACATGCCAACAGATCCTGCGAACGCAACGAACACGTTCCTCTACAACTACGAGTTCTGGGCTGATTACCGCGACGACATCGACGCGAAATTCCAGGCATGGTTGGCTAAGTAAGCCTTTCCTAACTTGAAGAGGCGGGCCTAGTTGGCCCGTCTCAACCCCCCTCTCATTCCCCTGAGGATAATGATGACAAGCGTTCCCGACACAGATGCCGCCGGCAGAGTCCTTTCCGCCGATGGCACCCCCCTCAAGCAATCTCTGAACCGCGCGCTGCGCCGTCAAAAGTTACGCGCCCTCGCGTTGATTGCTCCGCTTTTGATCTTTGTTCTCGTGTCTTTTGTGGCACCGATCCTCGATATGTTGTTCCGCTCTGTCGAAAACCAACTGATTTCTGACAACCTTCCTCAAACGGTTGTGATCCTAGAAGACTGGGACCCCAACAGTGGTGAATTGCCGAGCGAGGCGGTTTTTGAAGCCTTCGCGGGTGATCTGCAAATCGCCATCAGCAAAAAGGTACACACGCGCATTGGGTCTCGTTTGAACTACGAAAAACCCGGTATTTCTTCGCTGTTCCGCAAAGCAGGACGGCAGGTCAAGAAGTGGGACATCCCGAATGATGGTCCATACAAAGAAAAGTTCGCGGACCTGAACAAAGGGTTTGCCGACATTGAAGTGTGGCGCACGATCAAGACTTATAGTGGTGCCTATACCAACGGCTATTTCCTGAATTCTATCGACATGCAAAAGGGCGCTGATGGTGCCGAAGCGCGACCTGAAAACGAACAGATTTACATCACTTTGTTCATTCGCACGCTGATCATGTCGCTGGCGATTACCTCGCTTTGTATTTTACTCGGCTACCCGGTGGCTTGGATCTTGGCGAACCTGCCGTCGCGCACGGCAAACTTGTTGATGATCCTCGTGCTCTTGCCATTCTGGACATCGCTTTTGGTGCGCACATCCGCGTGGAAAGTGATGTTACAGGATCAAGGGGTGGTGAACGAAGTACTGGTCTGGATTGGTCTTGTTGCCGACGATTCACGACTGGCCTTAATTAACAACCAAACGGGCACGATCATTGCGATGACGCATATTCTGCTGCCCTTCATGATTTTGCCGCTCTACTCGGTGATGCAGACAATCTCGCCGACATACCTTCGCGCGGCGAAGTCATTGGGCGCGACGGATTGGACAGCGTTCTGGCGCGTGTACTTCCCGCAGTCTATTCCGGGTATTGGCGCGGGGTCGATCCTCGTGTTCATTCTATCGATCGGTTATTACATCACGCCTGAACTGGTGGGTGGCACGAAGGGTGTGTTCATCTCGAACCGGATTGCCTTCCATATTTTATCATCGCTGAATTGGGGTCTTGCCGCTGCGCTGGGCACTATTTTGCTGGTGGTCGTGATGGCCCTCTATTGGGCCTATGACAAGATTGTCGGCATCGACAACGTAAAGCTGGGATAAGAACATGGTCGCACTCACACCGATTTCGCGCAAACCCATGTCCTTTGTGGTTCCAACAGTTGCGGCGGCTGGCGCTGTCGCGGGCATCTTTGTTGGCGCTGCGCAAGGCTCGTCACTCTTGGGACTGCTTGTTGGCGCAGCTTTGCTGGCTGTAATCGCAGTCATCGTGATGCAAGACATTCTGCCTGAGCGCATGATGAAGTGGATCGTCACTGCGGGCTTTGCAATTGCGGGCTTTATCCTCGCGGGTTTGCCTGCGCTTATCATTGGCGCGCTGTTTGGGTGGTTCTTTGGTTGGTTCGCCTATTGGCTTTTTGAAGGTCGCTATCGCGGGAAAGTCGCGCCTTATCTGACCTCTGGGCAAGTGCTATGGCATTTCACGTTTCGTGTGATTTGTGGCGCGATCTTTGTGTTTTTGATCACGCCAATTCTTGTTGTGATGCCGCTCAGCTTCAACGCGCAGGACTTCTTTACCTTCACGCAAGAGATGCTGCGGTTTGATCCGGCTGGCTACTCGCTCAAGCACTATCGTGATTTCCTGACCAACCCTGAATGGACGAATGCCGTTGCCAATTCGCTGCGCATTGCGCCTGTGGCGACCTTGCTGTCGGTTTCACTGGGTACGCTCGCGGCAATTGGTTTGAGCCAAAGCCACGTCCCGGGACGTCGTGCGATTATGGCGATCCTGATTTCGCCAATGATTGTTCCACTGATCATCTCGGCTACTGGAATGTATTTCTTCTACGCCAAAATCGGTATTATTGGCACCTATTGGGGTGTGGTCCTCGCCCACACGGTACTGGGCATTCCCTTTGTGATTATCACCGTTACCGCGACGCTGGTTGGGTTTGACAACTCTTTGACGCGCGCAGCGGCGAATATGGGCGCGGGTCCTGTGAAGACTTTCTTCAAGATCCAAATGCCGCTCATCCTGCCAGGTGTTATTTCCGGCGGTTTGTTCGCGTTCATCACGTCCTTTGATGAAGTGGTTGTAGTGATCTTTATTGGTTCTGCGAAACTGCAAACGCTGCCTTGGCAGATGTTCACTGGATTGCGTGAACAGATCAGCCCAACGATTTTGGCGGCTGCGACGATCCTTGTGGGGATTTCTATCATCCTACTCACCATCGTTGAAATGTTGCGCCGCCGGTCCGAGCGCTTACGCGGGATGAGCCCAGCTTAATCCGGCCTCATAGAGCAATAAAAAAAGCCGGCTTCCCAGAGGAGCCGGCTTTTTTTATTGATATTTTCAGACGATCTATTCGCGAACAAGTTTCTCATACGCTTCAGAAATCTCTCGCGTGAGCGCGCCGACCTCAAAGTTGTAATCGCCGATCTGGCCAACGGGCGTTACCTCTGCCGCAGAACCGGTAAGCCAGCACTGCTCGAAGCCCTCTAGCTCTTCTGGCATGATGTGGCGCTCGTGCACCTTGATCTGGCGATCTTTCAAAACACCAATGATAGTCTGGCGCGTCAGGCCATTAAGGATCGAATCCGCGAGGGGAGTGTGCACTTCGCCGTCTTTCACGAAGAAGATATTCGCGCCCGTCGCCTCAGCAACGTAGCCGCGATAATCGAGGAACATCGCATCCGAGCAACCTTTTGCCTCTGCGGCATGTTTCGACATCGTGCAAATCATGTAAAGACCAGCAGCCTTGGCCGCGACAGGGATCGTCTCAGGCGAAGGGCGCTTCCATTTTGCGATGTCGAGCTTGGCACCCTTCATTTTGGCGTCGCCATAATAGTTGCCCCATTCCCATGCGGTCACAGCCATCCGAACCGGATTGCGCGAGGCCGCGACACCCATGTCAGGGCCAGCCCCGCGAAAGGCAACGACGCGCAGGTAGGCGTTTGTCAGACCATTTGCATCAAGGGTCGCGCGTTTGGCGGCCTCGATTTCGTCAACGCTGTAGGGAATATTCATGTCCATCAATTCGCCCGAAATCAAAAGACGTTTTGAATGCTCGCGACTTTTGAAAACTTTGCCATCATAGCACCGCTCGCCTTCAAACACGGAAGAAGCATAGTGCAGAGCATGGGTCAAAATATGCACATTGGCATCCCGCCATTCGACGAGTTTGCCGTCCATCCAGATTTTACCGTCGCGATCTGCATAAGATCCAGACATTGTGCTCTCCTTTCAATTTTTCCATTTGTTGCGCAATTTATGACCGAAGTGGACATAATCTTGCGCTGAAACTATGAATCGCTACCAGTCTGTTGTTGGAAAGTCAACAAAGCTGACTTATAATTTGCGAAAGGCTAAGGAAGGCGCATCATGTCAGATCGAAGTGCAGCGCAGCATAGCGATATGCTGTTGTTCCTCACAGACGAACAGTTACGCCAAGGGATCGAGGCGATGTTCTTTGCCTATCAGGGCTTTACCGCTGATCCTGATCGCATCCTATCCGAGATGGCTTATGGGCGCGCGCATCACCGTGCAGTGCATTTCATCAATCGCGCGCCGGGGACAACCGTGAACAATCTGCTCGGTATTCTTGGTGTGACAAAGCAGTCGTTGAACCGTGTGCTCAGGACTTTGATCGAGGACGGTTTGGTGCAAAGCAAAGTGGGTCGTGTGGACAAGCGCGAGCGGCATTTGTTCCTCACGGAGGCAGGTGCTGAGCTGGAGCGTAAACTCTCTGACGCACAAAGGGCGCGCATGCGAGCGGCGTATCGAGAAGCCGGTCCTGAGGCTGTGACTGGATTTCGCGCCGTACTTGAGGCAATGATGGACAAAGACATGCGCCGCAAATCGCGCGCGCTAAAGGAAGGCAGCACATGAGTGATCCCGACGCCCATCTTTTGATTGTAGACGACGACGAACGCATTCGCGGGTTGTTGCAAAAGTTCCTGATGCGTCACGGATTTCTGGTGACCGCTGCGCGCGATGCGGCCCATGCGCGACGCATTCTTGCGGGTCTCGATTTCGATTTGATCGTGCTGGATGTGATGATGCCGGGCGAAGACGGCGTGAGCCTGACGCGCGATCTGCGCAAGACCTCGCAAACGCCGATCATGTTGCTGACCGCTAAAGGTGAAACAGAAAACCGGATCGAAGGGCTAGAAGCAGGCGCGGATGACTACCTCGCCAAGCCGTTTGAACCTAAAGAGCTGCTGCTGCGCATCAACGCGATCTTGCGCCGTATGCCTGAAATTGAGGCGGCGGATACTGCACCCAAAGTCCTGCATCTTGGCCCAGTGCGTTATGATATAGAACGCGGCGAGATGTGGCACGGCGATGATCTCGTGCGTTTGACGGCGACTGAATCCCAACTGATGCGCATCTTCTCGAAACACGTGGGCGAACCTGTAAGCCGTGTGCAGTTGGTTGAGGACTTGGGCCGTGATCGCGGCCAAGCCCAAGAGCGCGCGGTCGATGTTCAGATCACTCGTTTACGCCGCAAGATCGAGATGGATCCGAAGCAACCTCGCTACATGCAGACCGTGCGCGGTGCTGGGTATATGCTGGCGCCTGATTGAAATTTCCACAGTAGGAGCGCGCTATGAACACAGCCCTCATCACCCATCCCGCTTGCCTTGAGCATGTCACACCCAGTGGCCACCCCGAACAGGTCGCGCGGCTCGAATACATTCTAAGCGCGCTCAAGGATAAAGACCTCAAGCGGGTCAAAGCGCCGATGGGCAGCGAAGACGATATCATGCGCTGTCACCCTGCGAGCCATATCACTGATCTGCGTTCTGCTCTGCCAAATGTGGGGAATCGTCAACTTGATGCGGATACGCATATGTCACCTGGTTCGCTCGACGCGGCGTTTCGTGCAGTGGGGGCAGTAACGAAAGCCGTAGATATGGTGATGGCGGGTGAAGCGGGAAATGCGTTCGCTGCGATCCGACCACCGGGGCACCATTGCGAAACAAGCACGCCCATGGGTTTCTGCCTGTTTGGCAATGTCGCGATCGGTGCGAAATATGCGCTTGAACATCACGGTCTGAGCCGAGTCGCTGTCGTGGATTTCGATGTGCATCACGGCAATGGCACGCAGGACCTCCTGTGGAATGAGGCGCGTGCACTTACGATCACATCCCAGCAAATGCCGCTTTGGCCCGGTTCTGGCGAACGCTCTGACAAGGGCGGCTTCGATAATGTTGTGAACCTACCGATTGAGCCCGAAAGCAGCGGGGATCAAATGCGCGCGCTTTACACGGCGGAAGTCTTCCCACGTTTGCGGGCGTTCAAGCCCGAGATGATCTTCATCTCTGCTGGCTTTGATGCGCACCAAGACGACCCGCTTGCAAACCTCAATTGGTCCACAGGGGATTTCAAATGGCTCACGAAAGAACTCTGCAAAATTGCGGGTGAAATATGCGACGGGCGTGTGGTCTCTGCGCTCGAAGGCGGTTATGATTTGGATGCGTTGGCCGAAGCGGTGGCTGCGCATGTAGATGCTTTGATGGAGGCCAGCGCATGAGCGATGCAAAAGTAGAAGAGATGAGCTTTGAGCAAGCCATGGGCGAGTTAGAGCAAGTGGTCAGCCAACTTGAGCGTGGGGATGTCCCTTTGGAGCAATCCATCACGCTATACGAGCATGGTGCAAAGCTGAAAAAGCACTGCGAAGCTAAGCTGAAAGAGGCCGAAGAAAAGGTCGCAGCGATCACATTTGATGGTGACGGCGCCCCTAAAGGAACCACACCTGTCGAGGGTCTGTGACACTTCAATCTGAAATGACCGGTTGGTCGGCTGAGGTGGATCAACATTTTACGCGCGTCTTGAGTGGCTTCGCGGATGTCCCGATTGTGCAAGCCATGCGCTACGCAACGACGGGTGGTAAACGCCTACGTGCGTTTTTTGTGCGCGAAAGTGCGCGTGTCTGCGGCGCTGACATTTCGCGTTCGATTGCGCCTGCTTGTGCCATAGAGGCGCTTCATGCCTACTCATTGGTGCACGATGATCTGCCCTGCATGGACGACGATGATCTGCGTCGCGGTCAGCCGACGGTTCATGTGAAATGGGACGATGCGACGGCGGTTTTATGTGGCGATGCTTTGCAAACGTTGGCGTTTGAGCTGGTAAGCGATCCTGCGTGTCACGATGACCCGTTTGTTCGTTCAACTCTGGCTTTGACGCTAGCCCGCGCGAGCGGTGCGGCGGGCATGGTTTACGGTCAAGCGCTCGATATTGCGGCGGAAAGTGCCGCAACACCTCTTACGCTGGAGCAAATCACAGAGCTGCAAAATGGCAAGACAGGCGCGCTGATTACATGGTCCGCTACTGCCGGTGCGATCCTTGCCAAGGCCGATACGGATGCGCTCAAAACTTACGGCGACGCACTCGGCCTCGCCTTTCAAATTGCCGACGACATTCTTGATGTAACCAGTGACGCCGAAACCCTCGGCAAAGCTGCACAAAAGGATGCGGATGCGGGCAAAGCGACATTCGTTTCGCTGCTAGGTCTAGACGGGGCAAAGAGCCGCGCCGAAACACTGGTGGAATCGGCCTGCGATGCATTATCTATCTATGGAAGCGACGCTGACCACCTGCGCGACGTCGCGCGTTTTGTGATCGAGCGTCGCTCGTAAGTTCTTTCTGAAAGGGCATGTGATATGTCTGACCGCCCGATAACCCCGCTATTGGACCGTGTGAACCGGCCCAGTGATCTCAAGCAATTCTCCGATGCTGAGCTGACGCGCGTCGCACAGGAACTGCGCAGTGAAACGATCTCGGCGGTGTCTGAGACAGGTGGTCACTTGGGTGCTGGTTTGGGCGTTGTAGAGCTGACAGTTGCTTTGCATTCCGTGTTTAACACACCGAAGGACAAGATCATTTGGGATGTGGGTCATCAGTGCTACCCCCATAAAATCCTGACAGAGCGTCGTGAACGCATTCGTACTTTGCGCATGAAAGATGGCCTGAGCGGTTTCACCAAACGCTCAGAGAGCGTCTATGATCCCTTCGGCGCTGCGCATTCCTCTACCTCTATTTCTGCTGCTTTGGGTTTCGCCGTTGCGCGTGATCTGGGCGGAGAATGTGCTGGCGGTTTGGGCGATGCGATTGCAGTGATTGGCGATGGCTCCATCAGTGCAGGCATGGCGTTTGAGGCGATGAACAATGCGGGTCACCTCAAGAAACGCATGTTCGTGATCCTGAATGACAACGAGATGAGTATCGCGCCGCCTGTGGGTGCGCTGTCGTCCTACCTCAGTCGTCTTTACGCGGAAGAGCCGTTTCAGGACCTGAAAACCGCCGCAAAAGGCGCGGTAAGTTTGCTGCCCGAACCCTTCCGTGAGGGTGCAAAGCGCGCCAAAGACATGCTCAAAGGGATGGCCGTTGGCGGCACTCTGTTTGAACAGCTTGGTTTCTCTTATCTTGGCCCAATCGACGGGCATGATATGGACCAACTCCTGCCTGTTCTGCGCACTGTTCAGGTGCGTGCGACGGGCCCTGTGTTGATCCATGTGATCACCAAAAAGGGCAAGGGCTACGCCCCTGCTGAGCAAGCGCGCGACAAAGGCCATGCGACTGCCAAGTTTGACGTGCTTACGGGTAAACAGCAAAAATCCGTTTCGAATGCACCCAGCTACACCAAGGTTTTCGCCGAAAGCCTGCTGAAAGAAGCGGCCGCTGACGACAAGATTTGCGCGGTTACGGCTGCGATGCCTGATGGCACAGGGTTGACGCAATTCGCGGAACGCTACCCGAGCCGTTGTTTCGATGTGGCGATTGCCGAGCAACACGGCGTGACCTTTTCCGCAGCACTTGCCGCTGGTGGGATGAAGCCGTTCTGCACGATGTATTCCACCTTCCTGCAACGCGGTTACGACCAAGTCGTTCACGATGTAGCAATCCAACGCTTGCCTGTGCGTTTCGCCATTGATCGTGCGGGACTTGTTGGTGCAGATGGCGCGACCCACGCAGGTGCTTTTGACGTTGCCTACCTCGCCAATCTGCCCGGTTTCACAGTGATGGCAGCTGCGGATGAAGCGGAACTCGTTCATATGGTTGCAACTGCGGTTGCCCATGATGAAGGGCCGATTGCGTTCCGTTTCCCGCGTGGTGAAGGGGTTGGCGTGGAAATGCCTGAGAAGGGTATTCCTTTGGAAATCGGCAAAGGCCGGATGATCCGTGAGGGCAAAGGTGTGGCGATCTTGTCCTTTGGCACACGTCTGAAAGAGGTGGAGGACGCTTGCGAAGCGCTCGCAGCCAAAGGGATCACACCTACAATTGCAGATGCACGTTTCGCGAAACCATTGGACCGCGATTTGATTTTACAGCTTGCAAATGACCACGAAGCCCTCATCACCATCGAAGAAGGCGCGATTGGTGGCTTTGGTTCTCACGTTGCGCAACTGCTCGCGGAAGCTGGCGTGTTTGATACGGGCCTGAAGTACCGCTCCATGGTTTTGCCGGATATTTTCATCGACCAGTCCAGCCCGCGTGATATGTACGCAGTGGCAAAACTGAACGCAGAAGACATCGAAGCCAAGGTTCTCAACACGTTGGGCGTCGCGCAAATCGCAAGCAAAAAGGCATGAGCCTGACGCTCACCAATCTGCCAAGCGGCTTTCACGACGACCCATATCCACATTACGCGCGTCTGCGCGAAGATGACCCCGTTTGCGCACAGCCGGACGGGTCTTTCATCATTTCGCGCCACGCTGACCTGGATATGATTTACCGCGATACAGCGCGTTTTATTTCTGACAAGAAGAAGGTGTTCGCCCCGAAATACGGTACGGCTGCGCCGCTCTATGAGCATCACACAACCTCGCTTGTGTTCAACGATCCACCGCTGCACACGCGCGTGCGCAAGATCATGGTAGGCGCGATGAACCCGCGCGCGCTCGCGTCTATGGAGCCGGGGTTGATCACTTTGGTGGACGGTCTGCTGGATGAGTTAGAGGGACAAACACAGGTCGATTTGATCGAGACTTTTGCAGGCGCTATTCCAATCGAAGTTATAGGTAATCTTTTCAATATCCCACGCGCGCGACGCGCACCGTTGCGCGATTGGTCTTTGGCGATTCTCGGTGCTTTGGAACCTGAGCTCACACCTGAGCAAGAAGCGCTTGGCAACCAAGCCGTTCTCGATTTCGTCGACTTCCTGCGAGAGATTGTAGATGAGCGACGGATCAATCCCGGCGATCCTGAAACTGATGTTCTGACGCGACTGATTCAGTCCGAGGAAGGGCGTCTAAGCCCTGAGGAGTTGTATCAGAACTGTATTTTCATTTTGAACGCAGGACATGAAACGACGACGAACCTGATTGGCAATGCTCTGATGTTGCTCGACAAGGATCGCTCAGCACGTGCGCGTTTGAGTGCGGAGCCGGATCTGATCACGACTGCTGTTGATGAGTTCCTGCGCATGGAAAGCCCTAATCAATTCGGTAATCGCCTGACCACCGAGGCGCTCACGCTGCATGGCACCCATATCCCCGAAGGAACGGATCTGTACCTTGGCATCGGAGCTGCCAATCGTGATGCTGCGCAATTCAACGACCCTGATACGCTGCAACTGGATCGACGCCCCAACAAGCATCTCGCGTTCGCGGGCGGTGCGCATACATGCGTCGGTCTCACGCTTGCTCGGATGGAGGGGCGCTTTGCGGTGAGTAAGTTCTTAAAGCGCTTTCCCGATTATGAAATTGCGCAAGACACCGCGCGCTCTGCCCGTATCCGGTTTCGTGGGTTCACACGCTTACCTGCACGTTTAAAATAAAGGATCGCCCCATGTTGTGTCGTATCGGAGATGTCGAAGTCTGGCGCATTCTGGAATCCAACGATCCCTTCAAAACCCCCGAAGAGCTTTTCCCGGAAGCGGGCCCTGATGTACGCGACATCATCCAAGCGCATGTGCCGGGCGCGTGCTGTGCGCAATCAGGCAAGCTGATCTTGCCTGTCCAAGGCTTCTTGTTGAAAACACCGGATCATCTGATCCTTGTGGATGCGTGCGTGGGAAATGATAAAACTGTGCCGAGCATGCCCGAGTGGCATCAACGCAAAGGCACGCGTTTTATGAGTTCCCTTGCCGCGGCTGGAGCGACGGTAGACGATGTGAATTACGTTTTGTGCACGCATTTGCACACGGATCACATTGGCTGGAACACGCAATTGATTGATGGTCGTTGGGTGCCAACGTTTCCGAATGCGACATACATGCTGCCTGAGGCGGATGACGAGTTTTTTAGCAAACATGCGGGCACGGCCTATGAAGAAAGCGTTCTGCCTGTGGTCGAGGCTGGTCAATCAGAGCGGGTCAGCACGGGGCATATGCTTGGGGACTACGTTTCGCTCATTGCGACGCCGGGTCACACGCCGGGGTATGTGTCAGTGTTGATCAAAAGCAGCGGGGCAGAGGCGGTGATTACGGGGGATGCTTTGCATACGACGGCGCAACTTGCGCATCCTGAGTGGCACTTCAAATACGATATGGATGGGGCCCAAGCCGTGGCATCGCGTCGGACCCTTCTTGGTGAAGCGTCCGAGCGCAACCAGCGCGTGCTTGGTAGTCATTTCCAGTTGCCCTCCATTGGGCGTGTGCGCGCCAAGGGTGATGCCTTTGAGTGGGACGCAGACTAATTTCGAAATAATTTCCAAGGATTGACCTCTGCGCTCCGTCCTAAGACCATAATGCGCATGAACACAGGTGATACAGAGCTGGCAATGGCCGCAGCAGGCGGGGATGCAAAGGCGTTCGCGATACTGCTCGAGCGCTCTTATGATCGGCTTTTCGGCCTGTGTTTCCGCCTCATGGGATCGCGCGCGGAGGCGGAAGATCTGTGTCAGGATATTTGCGCCGCACTCCCTACAAAGCTTGCGCGTTTTGAGGGCGGCTCGCAATTTTCCACATGGCTTTATCGCGTCGCAGTTAATGCAGCCCATGATCGTCGGCGCCGCGCGGTTACGCGCGCCAAAGCGAGCCAAGGTTGGGGCGATTGGGAAGTCAACCGAACCGAAGTCAACAAAGAACAGGCAGACGCGCAGGACTGGTTAATGCAAGCGATTGGCACCTTGCCAGATGATCTGCGCGACACGGTGGCCTTGGTCATGGATGAAATGAACCACCGTGAGGCGGGCGCAGTTCTAGGCGTGTCCGAGGGGACAGTAAGCTGGCGCATGAGCGAAGTGAAAAAGCACCTAAAAGCGATAAAGGAGAGCGAGCAATGAGCGACGAATTCGACGATCTGAAGCGCGCTTTTGATAGCGCAATGCCCGCGCCGGACGCAGCGAAGCGTGCAGCTAATTTGGCTTTAGCTCAAGAAAATTTTGCGGCGCTCCAAGGATCGCCCTCTGCGCCACGTCCTATATCTGACGCCCCGAAGATGGGTGGGTTTGGTAAAGGACTACGTACAATGTTTGATGCACTCTCATCGAAAGCCGGCTTGACGGCAACGACAGCTTTGGCCGCATTTGGCTTGGTCATGGTTTTGCCTGTCTTGCAGTATGGCCCGCCTGATGTGTTCACTCAAGAGCCAGCGGTTATGATTGAAGCGCCGATTATGGAACAGGCGGAAGATTTCGCCGTCGGCGCTATTGCGCAAGACGCTGTACCAGCCCCCGCACCACGCATGATGAGCAAACAAGCAAACCGTACGCGTGTTGCGCCTACGGCTGGCTTGGTCGCGGATGCGCCGATGATAATGCCAGAGGCGAATACAGAAGCCTTCGCAAGCGCGCCTGAAAACAGCTTGAAAGTCACGAGTGAAACGCCTGTTTCGACCTTTTCAGTTGATGTGGACACAGCGAGTTATGCGATTGTGCGCGCGTCCTTGATGAACGGACAATTCCCGCAGAAAGCGGCCGTGCGGATCGAGGAAATGGTGAACTATTTCCCCTATGATTACGCCGCGCCAGAGAGCGGTGCCTTTGCGACGTCACTCGCAATGATGCAAACACCGTGGAACGAAAACACCCAGCTTTTACGCATCGCGTTACAAGGCGAAATGCCAGAGATCGAGGCACGCCCGCCGCTGAACCTCGTGTTCTTGATCGATACGTCGGGTTCGATGAACCAGCCTAACAAACTGCCGCTCTTGAAGCAGTCCTTGCGTCTTATGCTTGGTCAGTTACGTGCACAGGATCAGGTGGCCATTGTCGCTTATGCAGGCAGTGCGGGGCAGGTTTTAGAGCCTACTGCGGCAAGCGAGCGTGATGTGATCCTTGGTGCTTTGGATCGTCTTGCAGCGGGCGGCGGTACAAACGGACAAGCGGGTTTGCGGCAGGCGTATGCGCTGGCAGACCAAATGCAGGAAGAGGGCGACGTCAGCCGCGTTTTGTTGGCGACGGATGGGGATTTCAATGTGGGGCTCAGCAATCCTGATACTTTGAAAGACTACATCGCGGAGAAGCGAGACAGCGGAACTTTCCTGTCAGTGCTCGGGTTTGGGCGCGGCAATCTGGACGATGCGACGATGCAAGCGTTGGCACAGAACGGAAATGGTCAGGCGAGTTATATTGATAGCTTGCCAGAGGCGCAAAAGGTGCTGGTGGATCAACTCACGGGCGTTTTGTTCCCGATTGCTTCGGATGTGAAAGTGCAGGTCGAGTTCAATCCCGCGACCGTCGCGGAATATCGTTTGATCGGCTATGAAACGCGTGCGCTGGCCCGCGAAGATTTCAACAACGACAAGGTGGATGCGGGTGATATCGGGGCGGGTCATCAAGTGACGGCGCTTTATGAGGTCACGCCTGTTGGCAATGAAACGCAGGTTGATGCGCTGCGCCACAATGCAGAGACGAGCGACGGCCCAAACGATGAGCTTGGCTTCTTTAAGCTGCGTTACAAAGCGCCGGGCCAAGCGGAAAGCCAACTTATTGAGAAAGCGATCCCGACGACCCTAGCGCCTGATCGTGAACTTGAATTCGCAGCGGCTATTTCAGGTTTTGGCGAGTTGCTGCGCGGCAGTGAGCGTCTTGGTGTTTGGAGCTACAGTGACGCTGTTTCGATGGCAACTGCCTCTCGTGGGGAAGACACATTCGGGTATCGCGCTGAGGCGATCCGTTTGATGCGCCTTGCTGCTTCTTTAAGTGAGTAGACACGAAAAAAGGCCCGAGTGGGAGAACCTCGGGCCTTAATCCATCCTAGTTAACTAGGATCGCCTTAGTTGACGGCTTTCGCCTCAACCACGTCTTTCTGCACCGCACTTGCGCGCGCAATTTCGATCTGCCGCGGTTTCAGCGCTTCGGGCACTTCGCGGGCCAGCTCGATATGGAGCATGCCGTCTTCATGGCTCGCCCCTGTGACACGCACATGATCGGCGAGATGGAAGCGACGCTCGAACGCGCGGGTCGCAATGCCGCGATGGAGATAGGTGCGTTCAGTTGTGTCTTCCCCTTTGCGGGCAGAGACAAAGAGCGCGCCGTCTTTCACTTCGACGGAAAGGTCAGCATCGGTAAAACCAGCGACGGCGATCGAGATGCGATAGCCCTCTTCAGAGGTCTTTTCGATATTATAAGGGGGGTATGTGTTGGCGCTGACGTCGTTGGACATAACACGGTCCATCATGTCTGCGATTTGGTCAAAACCAATAGATGCACGGTGCATCGGTGCGAAATCAAAAGTACGCATGGGTCATCCTCACTTGAGCAATAACAATATGTTAGCGGCCTTCCCATTCGGGACAGACCAGTTCGCGCAGCCCATCATTGGCGCTGCGGTGTTATTGATTTGGGGAGGGGTTTTTCGGTTTCAAGAGGGGGATGAGCGGATTTTTTCAGGGCTTCACAAACTTGGCACCGGAAATTGCGCGACCTTCGATTGCATCTGCATTGCGGCTTTCTTGAGAGCCTGTGACGCTGAAACGTCCACGCCCCGCCGCCAATTCTGCGCGTAAACGCGCAAGCGGGCTTTCAAGTGCGGTGCCGAGCGAAACGGGAATTCCCTTCACTTCGGCCTTGGCAGAGACGACAGAAACGATCTTGGCTGAATCCCCATCCATCGTGAAAATAGGCGCACCAGAAGAGCCGAAATTTACGTCACATGACATGACCAGAACGCCCTTTTGGCGGGCCATGACGTGGCATATTTCTTGCAAAGATGGGGCCTCAGAGCGATCCAACGCATAAGAGACAACACCGATTTTGTCACCCTTTGCTGGGCGTTCAGCGGTTTCAAACGGGATGACTTGCGTGTTGCGAATGGGGCGATCAAGTTCGATCAATGCGAGGTCATTGCGCACGCGATCTGTCGTGGCAGTTCCATCATAGAGGTAGTCAGGATGCACCACAGCGCGGCGCACATTGCGATACGCAGAGGCGCGGCCATCGCGCCAACCCGCTAGAAATTCCATAATCTCGTGATCAACACGCTCGCCCGTGTCGCGATCAAAAAGGCAATGCGCAGCGGTCAGCACAAGATCAGGGGCGATCAAAGCGCCTGTGCAAAACCCTTTGCCGGCCACATCAAGCCGCCCAACGCCTTCCCAACCGCGCGATTCATCGCCCGTGTTGAGACGTTTTAACCCGCTGGATTGCGCATTTGCGAAAGTCGCATAAGCAATTGCTATAGAGATCAGAAATACGATCCGCGTCATGCGGTCTCCAATTACGTTTCACACCAGATAGGCGTGACCTGCGGCATAATTAAGGCAATCAGCGCAAAATTGGAACGTCTGAGACAGGTTTCGTACTGTCCATCTTCGCAGGGCGCGGACCACCCGTCGCCCAGTCGAGTAATTCCACGGTATGTACCACAGGAACGCCCACAGCAGAGCCGATTTGCATCATGCAGCCAATGTTGCCAGCGGCGATCACATCAGGGTTTTTCGCCATCAAAGTGGTGACTTTACGCTCTTTGAGCTGCTGCGAAATTTCAGGCTGCATAAGGTTGTAAGTCCCTGCGGATCCACAACAAAGATGGCTATCTTTCGGCTCGACCACGCTAAATCCTGTATGCTTGAGCAAGTCTTTTGGGGCTGTCTTGATCTGTTGCCCATGCTGGAGCGAACACGCCGCATGATAAGCCACAGTCATTTCCGGTGCGCCGCCCGCAGGCAGGTCCAAGTCCTTCAGAACTTCGCTGACGTCCTTGGCGATTGCAGCAACACGTTTTGCGTCTGTTTCCAAAGGATCGCCCGCGAACATGTGACCGTAGTCTTTTACTGTGGTGCCGCAGCCAGAGGTGTTGATCACAATCGCATCAAGGCCGTCGGCGTCCATCTCGCGCTTCCATGCTTTGATGTTTGCTGCTGCCGCTGTGTGGCTCTCGGAGGTTTTACCCATGTGATGGGTCAGCGCGCCGCAGCATCCTTGACCTTCGGCGATGACAACTTCGCAGCCAAAACGAGTAAGCAAACGAATAGTAGCGTCGTTGATATCCGTATCGAGCGCGCGTTGCGCACAACCTGTCATCAAAGCCACACGTTTCTTGCGCGGTGCCAAAGGCGCAAAGCTTTGCGGATCGTCGTTACGGCTGACGGGCGGTACTTGTTTCGGCGCCATAGAAATCATCGCGCGCAAGCGCTTTTCAGGTATGATCCGCGAGAAGGGACGCGCCATTTTTGCGCCCAGTAGAGCGATCCGAAAGCGCGTGGGGTAGGGCAGAATACGTGCAAGCACCCAGCGCAGTGCGCGCTCACTCATGGGACGTTTGTAGTTTTCCTCGATATAACTGCGCGCGTGATCGACCAGATGCATGTAATTCACACCGGACGGACATGTGCTCATGCAGGCTAGGCACCCAAGACAGCGATCGATGTGTCCGACCGTTTTTGCGTCGGGTACGCGGCCTGTCTCAAGCATGTCTTTGATGAGGTAAATCCGGCCGCGCGGGCTATCGAGCTCATCGCCAAGCACTTGATAAGTTGGACAAGTTGCAGTGCAAAATCCGCAATGCACACAGGATCGCAGGATCGAATTGGAACGCTGGATTGCGGGGTCTTGCATCTGCACATCGCTAAATTCGGTCTTCATGACAGGCCCCCATCAAGCCGGGATTGAGCAAAGCTATTGGATCAAATCGCGCGCGCAAGTCTGCGCTGAGCTTGGTAATTGGCGCTGGTTCAGGATGAAAGCGGGCGCGCGTACTGAACGTGTCTGCGCTGGCGCGCATTAGCGTCGCGTGACCAGCAACAGTCATTTTTGCGCGCACATCTGTTCCACTGGGCATCGTCAGCCAAATCAACCCACCGCCCCAATCGAGCTGCGCTTGGCTTGGATTGAGTACACTCAAAAGGTCAGGGGCGTCACTGGGTTTGACTGATATACGCCACAGATCGCCTTGCGTGTTTTTAAAGCGGCGCGCATCACGAATATCGCACCAAATTTGAGTGCAGAGGTCTTGGTCATCCAGAGCTTCAATAGGCCCAAATTCTGCCAAAACACCAACAAGTTGCGCTGCACGATACCGTACAGAGGCTTCAAACCCCTCAAGTCGTAGCGACACGGCCCCGTTCACGTCATAGGCTGCGCCGGACACTTCAAAAGGGGAGCCAAGCGCGGCAGACATAGCAGCGACCGCACGCAAGGGATCGAGGCCTTTTATGCGCAAACACAGCTGCATTTCCACGCTCGGCAGTACCTTTATCGACACTTCACTTAGCACGCCTAAAGTCCCGTGCGCGCCACTCATCAGTTTCACGAGGTCGTAGCCGGTCACGTTCTTCATCACGCGACCACCATTCTTCACTACATCGCCCAAGCCATCCACAAACCGCACGCCGAGCATGAAATCACGGCATGCACCTGCGGAAATGCGGCGTGGGCCGGACGCATTTGACGCAGCCACGCCGCCAAGCGTGCTGGTGCCGCTCGTGCCAAGAACATCGCGCAGATCGGCGGGTTCAAAGGCGAGGCGCTGGTTCTCAGCGGCAAGTGCGGTTTCGATCTCTGCAATCGGCGTGCCTGCTTGCGCCACAAGCGTCAGGGCACCCGGCTCATAAAGCGTAATCCCGCAGAGACCACTGGTGTCGAGCACATTTCCATCGGGCAAGCCCATCAAACGCGTACCGCCCCCTTTGATTTGCAAAGGCGTTTTGGCATCGGCGATCAACTCTGCCAGCTCTAATTCTGACGTTGGTTTCATTCTGCTGCCACCTGCAATGCGCGACGCGTATCAGAGGCGTCGAGCGGGAAAACCTTCGCTGGATTGAGCAGCCATTTGGGGTCAAACACGTCCTTCACGGCCATCTGCGCATTGAGATCAGCAGGTGCATATTGCACATGCATCAGATCGCGCTTTTCGATGCCGACGCCGTGTTCACCGGTCAGACAACCGCCTGCTTCAACGCAAAGCTTGAGGATTTCGGCACCCATCGCCTCGCAGAGTTCCAGATCGCCTTCTTTATTGGCATCAAACAAAATGAGCGGATGCATATTGCCGTCGCCCGCGTGAAAAACGTTGCCCACATCAAGGCCGAATTCCTCGGACAACTCATTGATGCGGCGCAGAACCATCGGCAAGGACGACACCGGGATCGTACCATCGAGGCACATGTAATCGTTGATTTGCCCCATCGCACCAAACGCGCTTTTGCGGCCAAGCCAGATGCGAGAAGCCTCGTCACTATCGCGCGCTTCGCGGAACTCAACAGGGTTGTGACGCTCTGCAATTTCGCGAATGAGCTTGAGTTGCGCGTCGATTTCAGGCTCGGAGCCTTCGACTTCGATGATCAGAAGTGCTTCGCACAAAGGATAGCCCGCCTGCGCGTAATTCTCTACGACTTCGATCACGCGGCGGTCCATAAACTCAATCGCAACAGGCAAAACGCCCGCTTTGATGATGTCGGACACGCAAGCGCCAGCGACTTCATTGGAATCGAACCCGACCAAAACAGGGCGCGCACCTTCTGGTTTGTGCAAAATCCGAAGGGTCGCTTCGGTCACAACGCCAAGCTGCCCTTCAGAGCCGCAAATGACACCGAGTAGATCAAGCCCACCACTATCGAGATGCGCCCCGCCGATTTCGACGACTTCGCCGTCCATCATCACCATCGTGACCCCCATGAGATTGTTCGTCGTCACGCCGTATTTCAAACAATGCGCCCCGCCAGAATTCATCGCGATATTGCCTGCAATCGCGCAGGCGAGCTGGCTCGACGGGTCAGGGGCATAAAAGAAACCATCCTCCTCAACAGCGCCAGAAACGCTCAGGTTTGTGCGTCCTGTTTGGACGCGGATCACGCGGTTGGCGTAGTCGGTGTCGAGCACATCGTTCATCCGCGCGACGCCCAAGATGACGCAGTCCGCGGTTGGCAGCGCGCCGCCTGCAAGGGACGTGCCCGAACCGCGCGGTACAACAGGCACATTCATCTCATGGCATATGCGCAAGATTGCGCTGACTTCTTCGGTGGAGCGGGGGAGCACGGCCAAGAGCGGTGGGCATTTGTATGCCGTCAAGGCATCACACTCATAAGCGCGGGTTTCCATTTCGTCCTCGATGACCGCATCCGAGGGCAAGACTTGCAAGAGCCGCGAAACGAGTTCCGCTTTGCGTGAAAGTACGATTGGATCGGGGCTTGGCATGTCCATGGACGCGTCCTTTTCAAGATTGGTAATAAAATATAACCAATTTATTCTGTTGGCAAGCAATGATTGGTAAGCCTATGAGACAGGCATGGATATTCTCGATCGTCTCGCCCTTTTTTCCTATCTCGATTATAGCGCAATCGGGCTGTTGTTTATGCTCTGGCTGATGATCGGTTGGCGCATTGAGCATCCGTCGAAAAAACACGCGTCTGTGTCTGTTCTGATGGCAGAATATCGACGCGAATGGATGCGCCAGATGGTGACCCGCGAGCCGCGCATTTATGATGCGGCTATCCTCGCGAGCTTGCGACAAGGCACAGCGTTCTTTGCTTCTGCGAGTTTGATTTCAATTGGTGGCGTTCTCGCGCTGATCGGAAATACGGACCAACTCATTGGAATCGCCGATGATCTTACATTAGATCGCGATCCTAGCATCGTTTGGGAGCTAAAGCTCTTGGTCACGTTGTTCTTCGTGACAAATGCATTTCTGAAATTTGTGTGGTCCAACCGTTTGTTTGGCTATTGCGCAGTTCTGATGTCAGCGGTGCCCAATGATATTACCGACCCTCGTACTATGCCGCGCGCGATGCAGGCGGCAGAGATTAATGTCACCGCTGCGCGAGGGTTCAATCGTGGTTTGCGATCAGTCTACTTCGGATTGGCAAGCGTCGCATGGCTGGCGGGACCGATTGCTTTGATCGGGGCGAGCTTGATCACCTGTCTGGTCCTATGGCGACGCGAATTTGCATCGCAATCGCGCGACGTGTTGCTCTCTGGTGACGCTCATGGCGCTTAACACCCTTGTGATTGCCCGAATCGCAAATCGCGCTCTAGGGGTTAGTCATGAAAACAACAGCACACCTCATCGCGGCCTTGCTGGCCGCAGCACCCGCCTTTGCAGAGGCACCCAAAGTTACCAATGCAGTTGCGAAATCGACGGGCATGGGCTGGAATTTTAGCGTGACGCTAGAGCATCCCGACACAGGATGGGAACATTATGCAGATGGTTGGGAAATTGTTGACGCGACCGGCAAAGTGTTGGGGACGCGCATATTGCATCATCCCCACGTGAACGAGCAGCCGTTCACGCGCAGCTTGAACAATGTGATGTTGCCGGATGGCACGCGTGAAGTGTTCGTACGTGTGAAGTGCAATGAGGATGGTTGGAAAGACAGCGGCTACAAGATTTCGCTTAGCCGCTGAATTGTTCCTTTAACGCCGACCTTCGCGCAGCCACGCGGCCAAGATCAAACCAGACGCCAAAAGCAAGACAAGCCACGCTGGCAAGAGTGGGGTTTGGCGCACGTTAAGTGTCTCGTAAGCGCCGCGCGGCGTGATCCCGAGCCAGCCACGACCCGCTGCAGGACGTCCTTCGCGCACGGTTCGAATTGTCGGTATGCCGTCCTCAAGACGCGCAACGCCGCCGCGTGTATCATCGATCAAAGGTTGCAGCAGTTCAGCCGTCGCTATCGTTTTCTCAAACTCGCGCGGTGCTGCCGGTCCAAGACCGATGACGGTTTCATGGGTGCCGTCGTTTAGGCGGTAAAGCCCAATCTCGGCACCTGTGAATTGCGTTTCGAAGCGGCCGGGCGCGGTTTCACTCAAGCTTAGTTCAGTGGTGCTGCCATCTGGCGAAGTGACAACAAAAGGCGCGGCTGTTTCTTTCAAAGTGCGGCGAGCAATGCGCATGTTTTGACCCGTGGCTTCAGCCAAGAGCGCGTCTTCCTCAAGCTCAGGCTCGCCCATCATCCAATGCGCAAGGCGGCGTAGGAGCTCCAGTTGCGGACCACCGCCCTCAAAACCACGGTTCCAAAGCCACGCATGATCAGAGGCAATCAGCGATACGCGTCCCTCACCCACACGGTTCAGTATTAACAGAGGTTTGTCATCCACCCCTGTCATGATCACATCGCCAGCGCTTGGTTCGACTTCGATCTGGCGCATCCAGCGGCCCCAGTTTTGTGTGTCGGGTAGGCCAGCAGTCACGGGATGGCGGTTGCCAAGATCGCTAATGGTGGGCCGGAACCCCTGTTCGATCACTCGCGCAGTTGGAGCGGCGGGCATGATTTCTGCCAAAGGCGAGCGGTAGATACTGTCAGCAGAGGCAAAGTCAGGACCGGCAGCAACCAGAACCGCGCCGCCCTCTTGCACATAGCGCACCACGTTATCGAGATAGATCGTCGGTAGAATGCCACGCCGCTTGTAGCGATCAAAAATGATCAGATCGAAGTCTTCGATCTTTTCCAAGAACAACTCGCGGGTTGGGAAAGCGATAAGCGAAAGCTCCGACGTTGGAACGCCGTCTTGCTTCTCTGGCGGGCGCAGAATGGTGAAGTGAACGAGATCCACAGAGCTATCGGATTTCAACAAATTGCGCCACGTTCGACCCCCTGGATGGGGTTCACCAGAGACAAGCAAAACGCGCAAACGATCCCGCACACCGTTCATCTGGATCAAGGCTGTGTTGTTACGATCTGTCAGTTCCCCATCAGCGCTCGGAACCGTGAACTGGATCACATTACGCCCGCCATGGGGCAGCGTTAGAGGCAACTCAATGTCTGCGTCGACAGGCACTTCGAAGCGCTGGGGCGGTCCACCATCAATAGAGATTTCGAGTGGCGCAAAACCCGTGCCAGCAGGGGCAGCACCCATATCTTCGATCTTGAGCGTGAGGGTGACAGGTTCACCAAGGATCGCGAAAGCGGGGGCGTTAGTGACGCTAAGGCGGCGATCCCAATCGCTGCTTTTTCCACTCATTAGCAAGTGAAGCGGGGCAGGCATGTCAGGCGCGCGCTCAAGATCATGCAAGCGACCGTCGCTTACCAAAAACGCACCAGCGATGCGCGATTGCGGGAGTTCTGCGAGCGTGTCGTTCAAGGCGGTTAACAGCTGCGTTCCGGCATCGCCTTGCCCATCAGGAACGGTGACGCGTACAACGTCTGTGCCATCACGTTCCATGAGCGTCTGCTCCAAGCGATCTGTTGCCGTGCTAGATATTTCGGCGCGCTCCGCAAGCTTTTGCGAGGCGCTCTCATCGCTCACAATCACGACGATGTCGTTAAGATTGCCGCGCTCTTCGCGTTGCAAGTTCGGCCCCGCAAGCGCTGCGATGACAACGACACCACCCAAGCCACGAAGCCAAGCCCCGGCCAAGCCCCGCCACAACGCGAGTGCAAGACCCGCGAATACGACAACAGCCGCAGCGATCAAAAGCGCCAAAGGAACGAGCGGATCAAAGACGATTGTTTGGGTCATTGGCCGAGCCGATCGAGGAGGGCAGGCACGTGCACCTGATCTGATTTGTAGTTGCCTGTCAGCACATGCATCACAAGGTTTACTCCAAAACGGTATGCCAATTCACGCTGACGTTCGCCTGCGAAGCCACGCCCAATTGGAAAAATCGAATTGCCACGCGTGTCCATCGCCCAAGCCGCCGCCCAATCGTTGCCGCCAATCACCACAGGGCTGACGCCATCGTTGAGGTTGCGAAAAGGCATGCCCTCTATACGTTCAGCGTTCTTCGGCGCCGCTTCCACCCAGATATCGCGCGCGGTGTGACGACCGGGGAAGTCTTGTAGTAAATAGAACGTGCGCGTCAGCACGTGATCTTGCGGCAAGGGTTCTAGGGGCGGAATATCGAGTGGCTCGGCTAAAGCGCGAAGTTTCGTACCGTTCGGCGAGGACGCACCAAAGCGTGCAATATCAGCATCACGTGTATCAAACAGGATCATCCCACCCGAGCGCAGGTACTCATTCAACTTGGCATATGCGTTCGCAGAAGGGGTGGGCTGGCTAGGTGTAATTGGCCAGTAAAGCATCGGGAAGAACGCGAGTTCATCAGTTTCCAGATCGACGCCGATTGGATCAGCAGGCTCGATCGAAGTTCTGAAAAAGAGCGTCTCTGACAATCCGCGTAGACCCGCCTCTGCCGTGTTATCAATGGCTTCATCGCGGGTGATCACATAGCCCAACACCATTTCAGACGAGGCGGCGAGCGCAAAGTCGTCTTGTTGGGCATCAGCGGGCAAACCAAGCAACATCAGCGCACCCACGCCTGCGACCGCGCCACGTAGGCGTCCCGACATTGCGAGCGACGCGACGATATCTATCATCAAGAGCGCAAGTGCGAGCCCAAGAAGGATGCCCGCCAACGGTGTCTCCGGTTGAGTTTGCAAAGGTCGAATGTCGGTGCCGCTCGGCCAGTTTGCAGCACTCAATTCTGTTTCAGCACTTATCACATTGCGCGCGATACGGCGCGTGTTTCCTTCGTAAAGACCGGGCTGCAAATCAGGGCCAAGTACGTCGCTCAGCAAACGCTCGCCCGCTATCCCAGCGAGGCTATCCGCATTAGAAATCCGCCCAAAGCCATCCATGACGCTGATGGGCTGCCAGACGCTTCCGTCCAGATCACCCGCTTGTGGCATTCCTGCGAGCGAAGAAATCGCAAGACGATCCAGCATACTGACGAATAGCCCAGAGAGCGGCAGGCTAGACCATTCCGCATTGGCGGTGACGTGGAAAAGCACAACCTGCCCATCGCCAAGGGGCTTGCGCGTGACCAAAGGTGTTCCGTCACTTAGGCTCGCAATGACACGGTCTGCAAGCGTCGGATCAGGTTGCGCCATGACTTGCGAGCGCACGGTCACATCCGCGCGTGGTTCAAGTCCGAAAAACGGGCTTTCCTCGGTAAACGCGGCGAGTTCTTTGGGCGTGCCCCAACTCATCGCGCCGCCAACAGTGCGTCCACCCGCACGCAAGCGCACTGGCATGAGTGTGTCCTCTTCGCTGCGGCTGATCTCGCTCGCGGCAAGGCGCGTTCCGGCGAAACGCACGAGCAAGCCGCCTTCTTGGACCCATTCGGTCAATTCAGCTTCTTCAACAGGGGCGAGTTTGGCAACATCGGCCAAGATCACGACATCCGGCGCAGCAGGAAGGATATCGAGCAAGCTGCCCTCAAGTAGTTCTGCGTTTGGCTCTAACGCTTGGCGTAGGTAGTGAAGTGGCGAAAGCAGCTCCAAGCCTTCGCGATCTTCGCGCCCTGCAATCAGCGCCACTTCGCGGCGTCTGAGGCTGTCATCCGACAATGAAACGGCCCCCGCAGAGCGCACACCAGTCAACGCAAAATGCGTCACGCGTGCACGCAGTTCTGCAGGGAGCGAGATTTCTTGGATAGCTGTTTTCGCGCCGCTCTCGAAGACGATATCTGCTTTGGCCAGAATACGCGCAGCCCCCGAGGGGTCTTTGCCGTGCACGTCTGCCTGCACCGTGCGCGCAGGGCCAGCGACAGAGCGACGTGCTTCCAAAATGGTTGCGCCGCCCTCAAAACGCGCGGGGGCAAGTGCTATGCTTTCGCCTTGTGATGCGAGAATACGCAGCGCGCCTTTGGCGTTGAAAAGATCAGCGATTTCATCGCGTGTTTGGCGAGCGAGTTCGTCAGAAAGCCATAGCGTATCGAACCCTTGCTCGGGCAATAGCGCCATCAACGTATTCATATTTACGCTCGGTTCCCACGCATTCGGAGTAAGCCCAGCGAGCGTGCTACGCACCTCATTTGCAGATTGAAACGTCACTTGCTCTGGCGCGCTCAGGTTCAAAATCGCGGTCGTGCGATCGGTGCGTTGCGCGTCATCAAGAATGCGCTCCACCATGCTGATGCGCGCGTTCCAATCAGCAGCGCTCGCCCAGCTTGCATCCATCGCGATCAAAAGTGGGCCGCGACCGATATCGTCGCTACGCGGGTTAAGAATCGGGCCAGCTAATCCAACAATCAGCGCGGCTATCGCAAGCATGCGTAAAAGCAAAAGCCACCAAGGGGTCCTGTCACTGACTTGTTCTTCGTCCTTGAGGCCCAGCAAAAGCGTGACACCCGGAAAGATGCGTCGAATAGGGGCAGGCGGTACAGCGCGCAGTATGATCCATAGGATTGGCAACGCGACCAGCGCGAGCAAAAGCCAAGGAGAGAGGAAACCAATTGCGCCAATCATGCGGAACGCTCCATCGCACTATGTAGCCAGAGTAGCGCGGATTGCGCAGATGCATCCGTGTGATGCGTGGTGAATTGCCAGCCTGTGACACTGCAAAGATGCGAGAGGGTTTCTTTTCGCGTTGCGAGTTTTTCAAGGTAACGCTCTTTGAGATCGTTCGCTTTGAGCGTTTCATATCGCAAGGTCTTGCCTGCACTCTCAAAGATAGTACGCCCGTGGAAAGGGAAGCTTTCTTCTGCAGGATCAAGTACTTGCATCAACACGCCACGCACGCCGCGATCAGCGGCTTTGGTGAGGGCGGCCTCGACAGCGTCGATGTCACCCATAAAATCTGAAATGAAGAGCGCCCGCGCATGTGGCAGCATCGCGCGCGCTTCTGGCACACCGTAGTCCGTCTGATCTGCATTGGAAAAATGCTCTGCAAGTCGCAAAATTTGTGCACGTCCACGACGTGGTGGCAGGGCAGTTCCTGTAACACCAACACGTTCGCCACCTTTGATCAGCAAGATCGCAGACGCGAGTGCAATGAGCCGCGCGCGGTCGGCCTTCTCAGGGAGGTTCTTGTCGCTCGCAAAACGCATTGACGCAGATGTATCGAGCCAAAGCATCACACTTTGCGCCACTTGCCATTCGCGTTCGCGCACGAATTCCATGTCAGAACGCGCAGAACGGCGCCAATCAATCATGCGGCGCGCATCACCAGTTTGAACCGGACGATATTGCCAAAAATCATCGCCCATGCCCGCGCGCCTGCGCCCGTGCTCGCCCAGCAAGACAGTGCCTGCCAAGTGCTCAGCACGCGCCAGAAGTGGCGGCAGGCGGGAGGCTTCACGCTCCGCATCAAGTCGAAGGGCGCGGGGGGATGTCACGCGGCGTTGGCCTTGGAACCAGTGATAGTCTGCGCGGTTTCGAGGATCAGGTTGGACAAGCTATCGCCCCGCGCGCGCGCTGCAAAGTTCAGCGCCATGCGGTGAGATAAGACAGGTTCCGCCATGTCGATCACATCGTCGGGCGAGGGGGCGAGCCGCCCATCAAGCAGTGCTTTGGCGCGTACAGTCAGCATCAAGGCTTGCGCCGCGCGCGGACCCGGACCCCAAGCAACCGTTTCTTTCACACGTTCGCTTGCGTCGGGTTCGTCGGGGCGGAAGGCACGCACAAGATCGAGGATCATTTCTACAACGCTTTCTCCAACAGGCATGCGGCGCAAAAGGGTCTGAGCCGCGAGCAGTTCGTCGGTGCTAAACACTGCGTGCGCTTCGTCCTCAGCAACACCGGTGGTCGCAATCAAGATGTCACGCTCGGTTTCACGATCGGGGTAGGGCACATCAATTTGAACGAGAAAGCGGTCAAGCTGAGCCTCAGGGAGGGGATATGTGCCTTCTTGCTCGATCGGGTTTTGCGTGGCGAGCACGTGAAATGGTGCGGCGAGCGGGCGATCTTCACCAGCGACGCTTACCATCTTTTCCTGCATCGCTTGCAAGAGGGCTGATTGCGTGCGCGGCGAGGCACGGTTGATTTCGTCAGCCATTAAGAGTTGGCAGAAGATAGGACCTTCGATGAACTTGAACGCGCGGCTGCCGTCGCCGCCTGTTTCAAGGACTTCGGAACCAAGAATATCGGCTGGCATAAGGTCAGGCGTGAACTGCACGCGATTGCCGTGCAGCCCCATGACCGTGGAAAGCGTTTCGACGAGACGGGTTTTGCCAAGGCCCGGGAGACCGATCAGCAGAGCATGCCCCCCACACAGCAGCGCAGAGAGAGTTAGGTCCACAACCCGCTCTTGACCGATGAAGCGGCGGTTGATGGACTCTTTCGCATCGCGCAGACGCGTGCCCAACGATTCGATATCTGTGACTAAATCTTCTGCGCTGGACATGACAACTCTCCCTTGAACTCTAGGTGTGATGCTATGAGACTAGGCGGCGGAGGACAAATAGCAAAACATGGTTGGACAAAATATTGTGACCCCGGATGCGGCAGGCATCGCGGCATCCGCCAAAGCGGCATCCAAAGGACGTAGTTTACCGCCCGTTCATCTGTGGAATCCACCGTTTTGCGGTGATTTGGATATGCAGATCAAACGCGACGGGACTTGGTTCTATATGGGCACACCTATCGGCAGGTTTGAGCTCGTTAAGCTGTTTTCGTCGATTTTGAAGCTGGAAGACGGGAAGTATTTTCTCGTGACGCCCGTCGAGAAGGTTGGGATTACGGTTGAAGATGCGCCGTTTGTAGCGGTGGACTTTAACGTTTCAGAGGGTGTTTTGACGTTCGAAACCCATGTGGGTGATTTTGTTGCGGCTGGTGCCGAGCACCCTATTCGCGTTGTGCGGGATGCAAAGACGGGGGAACCTTCGCCCTATATCATGGTCCGTGCGGGGCTAGAGGCGTTGATCGATCGCAAGAGTTTCTATCGTTTGGTCGATGTTGGAGTCCACCACGAAGGCTGGTTTGGTGTTTGGTCTGACGGTGTGTTTTTTCAGATTATTCCTTCGAAAGAACTGGACGGGTAACAGCTCTTTTTGCGAAAAGAGCTGGCAAATGCCTTTGCAAAGGCATTTGCTGCTGTTGCGTCTTGTTCGTTTAGTGTGCTTCCGCCCAGTTCGCACCTTGGCCTGCATCAACGATCAATGGTACGTCGAGTTTGACGACAGGATCAGCAGCGTTTTCCATGACATCTTTGGCGGTTTTGATCAATTTATCAACGCCGCCCTCATCTACCTCGAACAACAGTTCATCGTGGACTTGAAGTAGCATTTTTGCAGGCTGGTCAGCAATTGCATCGGGCATGCGGATCATTGCGCGCCGGATAATATCGGCGGCTGTCCCTTGGATCGGAGCGTTGATCGCGGCACGTTTTGCAAAGCCTGCATGAGGGCCCTTTGCATTGATATTGGGTGTGTGAATCACGCGACCAAAGAGGGTCTCAACGCGATCATGCGCTTTGGCGAATGCGGTCGTGTCGTTCATGTATTCTTTGATACCCGGGAAGCGTTCAAAGTAGCGGTCGATAAAGCCCTGCGCCTCAGAACGTGGAATGCGCAGATTACGCGCAAGACCAAAGCCCGAGATACCGTATATAACGCCAAAGTTGATCGCTTTGGCTTGGCGGCGCACATCGGGGGTCATCTCATCGAGCGGTACGTCGAACATTTCCGAAGCGGTCATCGCGTGGATGTCTTGGCCATCACGGAAGGCTTGTTTGAGGCTGTCGATATCAGCGACATGAGCGAGGATGCGCAACTCGATCTGGGAGTAGTCCAGCGCTACAAGGACTTTGCCTTCTTCCGCGATAAATGCCTCACGAATGCGTCGCCCTTCTTCGGAACGGATCGGGATGTTTTGCAGGTTCGGATCTGTTGAAGCGAGACGGCCCGTCGAAGCACCCGCGATAGAATAGCTCGTGTGCACGCGACCCGTGTCTGGATTGATGTGATCTTGCAGCGCGTCTGTGTAGGTGGATTTCAGCTTGGACAACTGACGCCAGTCGAGCACACGGCGGGGGAGTTCATGTTCGGTGGCAAGGTCTTCGAGCACATCAGCGCCAGTCGCATATTTGCCGTTCTTACCCTTTTTACCGCCTTCTAGACCCATTTCATCGAACAGGATTTCGCCCACTTGTGCAGGGCTGCCGACGTTAAACGGACGTCCTGCGAATTCGTGGATTTCTGCCTCAAGCCCCGCCATTTTCTGTGCGAACGCATTCGACATACGGCTCAGCGTGTCGCGGTCAACTTTGATTCCGTAACGCTCCATTTGGGCCAGCACTGGCACCAAAGGACGTTCCATCGTTTCATACACGCGCGTTGTTTTGGCAGCATGTAAAGAAGGTTTTAGCACCTGCCAAAGGCGCAGGGTGATGTCGGCGTCTTCAGCGGCATAGTCAGTCGCTTGATCAATAGGCACGCGGTCAAAGGTGATCGCGGATTTACCTGTGCCAAGCAGTGGTTTGATCGGGATTGGGGTATGGTTCAGGTAACGCTCTGACAACGCGTCCATACCGTGATTATGCAGGCCAGCGTGCTGCGCGTAAGAGAGCAGCATCGTGTCATCAAAGGGTGCAATATCAATACCGTAGCGCGAAAAAATCTTCGCGTCGTATTTCATGTTTTGGCCAATTTTCATGACCGATTGGTCTTCGAGCAGAGGTTTCAAAGCGGCAATCGCGGCTTCCAAATTTATCTGACCGTCAGCCAAATCATCCGAGCCAAACAGATCATCGGTGCCAGCATCCTTATGGGTCAAGGGAATGTAGCACGCCTTGCCCGCCTCAGTGCAGAGCGAAATCCCAACAAGATCAGCGCGCATGTCGTTCAGGCCCGTCGTCTCGGTATCCACTGCAACATAACCGCGTTCATAGGCGTGATCGATCCAGGGTTGCAGCGCGGCCATGTCGCGAACGCAAGTGTATGCGGCGTCCTCAAAAGCGATGGCTTCAGGGGCATCACTTGGCGCTGCGATCGCGACATCTTTGATTTCTGGCATAGGCGCATCGAGGGCCTCTGAGATGCGCTTTGTGAGCGTGCGGAATTCCATGCGCGCAAGGAAATCAATCAGCTCATCTGCGATGGGGTCACGTACTTCGAGGTCATCAAGGGTGAAGTCGAGCGACATGTTGCCATCAAGGGTCACGAGGCGTTTGCTTAGCTCAATCTGCGCGCGGTGGTCGATCAAAGTCTGGCGGCGCTTGGGCTGTTTGATTTCTTCGGCGCGATCCAGCAGCTCTTCAAGGTTGCCGTATTCATTGATCAGCAAAGCCGCAGTTTTGATGCCAATGCCGGGTGCGCCGGGAACGTTATCAACGCTGTCCCCCGCGAGCGCTTGCACATCGACGACGCCTTCCGGGAAGACCCCGAATTTCTCGAACACACCATCACGGTCAATGCGTTTTTGTTTCATCGCATCGTACATTTCGACGCCGTCGCCGACGAGCTGCATCATGTCTTTGTCGGATGAAATAATCGTGCATCGCCCACCCGCTTCGCGCGCTTGGCGGGCAAGGGTGGCGATAATGTCGTCGGCCTCAAAGCCCTCGATTTCTTCGCAGGCGATATTGAACGCTTTGGTCGCCTCGCGGGTCAGCGGCATTTGCGGACGTAAGTCTTCTGGCATCGCCTCGCGGTTGGCTTTGTATTGGTCATACATGTCGTTGCGAAAGGTGTGGCTGCCTTTGTCGAAAATCACTGCGACGTGGGTCACATCACTGCCTGCATTTCCCTCAACATAGCGTTGCAGCATGTTGCAAAAGCCCGACACAGCGCCGATGGGCAAGCCATCAGATTTGCGCGTTAGAGGGGGCAGCGCGTGGTATGCGCGAAAAATGAAGGCAGAGCCGTCAATCAGGTGGAGATGGCATCCTTTGCCGAAAGTCGTGCTCATGAAAAAATGCCCCCGAAGCGAAATTGCGTCGAGGGCATATTAGACGTGTCGGGCTATGCGATGCCAGCCCGTATCTGATGTGTTTATGCGATAGAGCGATCTACGCTCGCGAGCGTAACATCAGCGGCAGTAAGGATACCTGCGGCACCGCGCACCGATGCGAGCCTGACACCATCGATCAAAACATCAGCGTTGCCGCCATTATCAGCGACGGTCACGACAGGTGCGGGCAAGCTTGCGTCGTGCTCTACAACGATCATGTCATCCGCCGCGGCAAAGTCAGTGATTGTCATAATGCGATCAGGTGCAGCATCACCGTTCAAGTGGAAGGTATCGTCTCCAATTCCGCCGACGCCGACGTCGCCAGTTTCCAAGAACAACGCGTCGTTGCCACTACCGCCACTTAGGAAATCGGCAGCCGTATCAGCGACAGGTGGCATCGCAAAGCCGCTGACATCAACGCCTGCGAAGGGTGCAGAGGCGAGAATGTCAGCGATAGGCCCACCTGTTGCCAGGGCAGCATCAGTGAGGACCAGTTCATCAAGTGCTGCTTCCATCTCAGCCGTCCAGTTTCCAGCACCAGAAGTTGTGCGGAAGAAGTTGGACCCACCACCGATTATTGTGTCATCCCCATTGCCACCCTCAAGCGAGTCGTTGCCGTCACCGCCAATGATCAGGTCATCTGCGTCGCCGCCGGAAATAACGTCCTGACGGTCGTTCCCGAAGAGTTCATCGTTGCCTTCGCCGCCGATAAGAAGATCTGTGCCAGCGCCGCCGCCAAGGGTGTCATCCCAAGTGCCACCATCGAGCGAATCGGAGCCGGTGCCACCGCTGAGGAAGTCACGGCCGGAGCCGCCGAGGAGGGTGTCTGCGCCATCGCCTCCAAGCAATGTGTCGTCGCTTGATTGACCTTCGATGAAGTCATCGCCAGCGCCGCCAGAGAGCATATCTTGTCCGCGCTCTCCATTGATTGAATCGTTACCAGTACCACCATTCAACGTATCAAAGCCGAAGTTTCCGATCAGCGTGTCATCACCTTCGCCACCATCTAGGCTGTCAGAGCCATCTCGACCCTCGAGTAGATCGTCGCCTGTGCCACCGATCAACGTGTCCTCGTCTGTGCCACCGTTGATCGTGTCATTGCCAGCGCCACCGTCAAGAACGTCATTGCCGCCTCGACCTAAGATAAAATCGGCTGCGTCTGTCCCTGTAATGACATTGTCCAGTGAGTTGCCAACCAAATCCATAACAGGTGGCGGCGGTCCTGGTTCCGTTGGAGTGGTTACTGGCTCCACCGGTGTGGTTACAGGTTCCATTAACGTTGGATCCGTTTCGGGATCTGGCTCAAGCTCGGGATCTTCGAGCATCGGGTCTTCTACAGGGTCGCTGCTGCTACCGTCAAACAAACCAAACAAGCCGCCGATCAATAACAATGGTAGCAAAATAAACAGAATTTCCACGAAAATTTCCCCCGAAATTTGAAATAAGAGGCGCGCCAAGCCTGAAATGTGTCAAAACCATGGCGGAGTTAACGGGGTCACTCAAGGGAAAGTTGTTATACCGCTGCTACCCCAAAACCCGAATTTTTTCATGGGTTATGACGCGGAAATTGTCTGA
>NZ_MLCB01000119.1 GCF_001890925.1 Planktotalea frisia | reverse complement strand
TTCGTGAATCATGACGACAAACCAGCATCAAGGCAATTAATGGGTCCTGAGCCTAAGGACAGCGAAGGCGATCCACATCTAAAACAAGCCAGGCGAATGCGTGCTCAGGAGATAGCGCATTCACAGATGATGTCGGATGTTCCCACGGCCGATGTGATCATAGTGAATCCCACGCATTACGCGGTTGCGTTGAAGTGGGAAGGATCACGCACGGCAGCACCCATTTGTGTTGCCAAGGGCGTCGACGAAATTGCGTTGCGGATCCGGGCAGTGGCGAGCGATTCCAAAGTTGCGATCCATTCAGATCCACCGACTGCACGCGCTCTGTTTACGGTCGTAGAAATAGGGCAAGAGATCAAGCCGGAGCACTATGCTGCCGTGGCTGTGGCGATCCGATTTGCAGAAGCGCTAAGACAAGGAAAACGACGTGAAGCATTCTAAATGGGCTCAGTTGACGAAGCTATCTGACTTGGTGTTTGATGCGGTAGCGCAGAAGTTTGCTAAACTTCAAGAAGAAGAGGCGAGGTTAAAACAACAGCGCAGTAGACTCGCAGAGATGAATGCCGACGCATTAGACGCGTTCAAAAGCGTACATCCATCGCATCAGTTGGATGGTGATTTCCATTGGCAAACGTGGGTAGGGAATAACGCATCAAGGCTTGGACAAGCGCAAGCACGTGCGCGCGCTTTAAGCGAAATGCACAAGCCTGCTCTGAGAAAGGCATTTGGTCGTAAAAGCGTTCTAAGGGATTTGGCCAACAAATAGACTCAACTGAAGCTGCATATCGTCAAGACTCACTTGCAGACCACCAAATATTGATTTTGAAGCGTTGAGGGGCCTTGGCATCAAGGGTGTAAGCGGAAGAAATTCATGATAACTTATTGTTATTAAACACTTTCAAAGAAAAAATGAAGTTTTCCGACAAACTGCGAAAAAAGGTCTTGCGGGTTTTGTGTGATAACACTAGAACCGCCCTCAGCAGC
>NZ_MLCB01000118.1 GCF_001890925.1 Planktotalea frisia | reverse complement strand
AAGGTCCGCTCCGATGAAGGTTTTTCGATGCGGGCCACAGCGGAAGGTTTCGGCGCGGGACTGACCTTGGCCCGGGTTGACAAACCTCTCAAGGAGGAAGCCGTGGGATGCTGAGTGTGACCTATGGGGAAAGTGCGAGGCTGCTGTAGGTTGGTTTTGGCCCTGGTGCATTTGTCGAGGGCATTCGAGGCGGCCCAAAAGCCATGGGTGGCATGATCTTGGCGTTGATAACGATGAACATTGGCGCGTTTTCAATATATTGGATCGTTTGGGGCAGCAGAATATTCCACCCTGATGAGGCGCATAAGGGAGCAGGTATTGTGCATTTTGGCGGACATCTCGTCATGCGGCGGCCTGTCGTGGTGGCGCGCGGGTCTGTGGCTTTTGCCCCCGCCTGAAGGTCTCGATGATGCGCATTTGCCCGCCGCAATCGGGGCATGGTTCGCGGAGCGTAAGTGGGATGATCTCTGCGGTTGGCGGATCTTCGTTTTTGACCAGTTCTGCCCCAAGTAACGCGCGGGCCTTTGCGATATTGGCTTTGCGGGTCGCACTTGCCAGCAAGCCGTAATGGCGGATGCGGTGGAATCCGTCTGGCAAAACATGGATCAGAAAGCGGCGGATAAACTCGGGCGTTGCTAGTCGCATGACAGATTGGCGGTCGTCGGACTTGATCCGGTAATCTTTCCAGCGGAACGCTACAGTGTTGGCGTCGGCGCTGATCAGGCGGCTGTTTGAGATCGCCACCCAGTGAGTATAACGGCTGAGATACGCGAGCACGGCCTCGGGCCCACCAAAAGGCGGTTTGGCATAAACGACCCATTCTGTTTTGCGCATTGGGGCAAGATATGCGGCGAAGACTTGCGGCTTTGACAGCCCCGTCAGATCACCGAAGAAGGCAAGGTCGCCCGCGCGGTGCAATGCCAACAGCCCCTCGACGAACAGACGCCTGAATAACCGCGACAGAACCCGCACGTGCAGAAAGAACCCCGGCTTGCATGCGACCCAGCGGTTGCCTCGTGGCGACAGGCCCCCGCCGGGAACGATCATGTGGACGTGAGGGTGATGGGTGAGAGCCGATCCCCAAGTATGCAGCACGCTGGTCATACCTACCCGCGCACCAAGCCGTTTGGGATCAGCGGCAATGGTGGTCACCGCCTGGGCCGATGCGCGGAACAGCAGTCCGTAGACTGCCTTCTTGTTCCAATACGCGATCCGGGCAATCTCTGCTGGCAGTGTGAAGACCACGTGGAAATACTCGATCGGCAGCAGATCTTCAGCGCGCGCCGCCATCCAGTCGCGTGCCGCCGGTCCCTGACATTTGGGACAGTGCCGATTCTTGCACGAGTTATAAGCGATATGCTGATGATTGCACTTGGTACACGCGGCCACATGCCCGCCGAGCGCCTCGGTTCGGCAGGCTTCAATTGAGGACATCACTTTGAGCTGGCTCAGGTTGACATGACCCCTATTGGCCCGTCGCCACGCGGGGCCGTACATGCGAAAGATGTCAGCGATCTCCAGCGTACGCTCTGACACGCGAACGCGTTCGTCAGGTCAGGCCCTTCACATGTTCAAACGGGCTGGTGATATCACCCAGCGTCTTTGTCGCGACATGAGTGTACCGCGCCGTGGTGCTCAGCTTGGAGTGCCCGAGCAGAACCTGGATCACTCGCACAACCGTGTTTGCCTCCAACAGATGTGTCGCAAAACTGTGCCGCAGGGTGTGAAGCGTTGCGGGCTTTTTGATCCCCGCCATACGTTTGGCTGATGTAAACGCCCGGTTCAACTGACGCGATGATATCGGATCGACGCGGCTCTGGCCCGGAAACAACCACCCTTGCGGGCGCGCCTCGCGCCAATAATCCCGTAACAAAACAAGCAAAGATGGTGACAGCATCACATCGCGGTCTTTGCCACCCTTGCCCCGTTCGACATGGATCAGCATTCGGTCGCTATCGATATCGCGAACTTTGAGATGCGTCACTTCTGATGCGCGTAAACCGCCGCCATAGCCAATGCTCAGGGCTGCGCGGTATTTGAGACCAGGTCCGGGTGCTGAGGCTAGCAAGGCCGAGACCTCCTCAACGCTGAGAACGATAGGCAATTTGCGCGGCTCAGTGCGAAATTGCATGTACTTCTTCATCTCATCACGATCGCAGGTCATCGAGAAAAAGAACCTGAGCGCACCGATGCGCGCATTAAATGTTGATGGCGTGACGTTCGTATCCGCCATGTGCAACTGATAGGCGCGCAGATCATCCGGCTCTGCAGTATCGGGTGAACGACCAAGGAACGTCGTGAAATCCTTTAGGGCCCGGATGTGGGCCTTTTGCGACGTCTCCTGCATCCCGCGAATGCGCATATCTTCAATCATCCGCTCACGAAGCGGGCTCATCTTCTCCTGTGTCATGGAAACCTCCTGTTTGACGTTTGAGAAGCCCCAATCGTCAAACAAGTTCGTCAGATCTCAAAATGCACTCGGCTAAAGTCAGCGCACAACACCCGCTACAAGCGCCATTGCCGCGCCAGCGGCTTCGTCCATGTCCGC
>NZ_MLCB01000117.1 GCF_001890925.1 Planktotalea frisia | reverse complement strand
AGAAGCCCCAATCGTCAAACAGGTTCGCTAGATCTCAAAATGCACTCGGCCAAAGTCAGCCCAGAACACCCGCAACAAGCGCCATTGCCGCGGCAGCGGCTTCGTCCAAGTCCCGCATAGCAGACATCGATATTTCTTTAAAAAGTTACAGGTAATACAAGTTTGCTGTCGCAAACGGTGACTTTTGATATCGATCGAAAATACAAAAAAGCCGGCCATCTTACAATGTAGGAGGCTGGCCTTAGTTAGCTAAACAGTCTGTTTGGCACTTCAAAATAAAGTCGGTAGCGATGAGATCGCTTTATATTTCTCGGACACACCAGTCTCATCGCGATATGTGCTGGTATTGATTGACTGTGAGGCATCGCCACTTTCGACATGCCCCAGTAGATCAAACCGTGTGACTTCATGGATGCCTGGCTGATGAATGAGTTGATGGTTCACGTAATGCCGCAAGCTGTGCATGCACAATTTACGCGGGTTGCCATCTAACGTTAACCGCAAGGATTTGCGCCAGAAATCGTCCAAGCTATCGCCGATTTTTCCGGATGTTGCCTGCTTTGTATCTCGGCCTTTGTAACGAGCTTTCGGCAAAATGTCCGGAAACAACAGCTCATTAGGTGAGTTGCTTTGACTGTTTGCATGATCCAGCAACCCGAGCCCAATCAAGTGAGGGTGGATTGGGATGATCCGGTTTTTCTCGGCTCCCTCGGCTTCATTTTCGCCTTTAATCCCGCGATACCGATTGGATCGAATATGAAAGCAAGGAATGGCATCGATAGTCTCAATATCATCCCCCAGAAGGCCGGACACCTCAGCGCGTCGTGCGCCGGTGTATGCTAGGATAAGGGGCACCCAATAGCGTGAATCTTTGATGACTTTATTTCCGGACACATGCCTACGGCCTTCGCTTAGGCAGCCTTGCCATGCGGTATGATTAAACACGTATTGTAACTCATCAAACCTAAATACAGCACGTCGTTTATGAGCCGGAGTATTCGCTTTTGATTTTGGTTTGAGAAGGGTCACATCCAAGCCGATGGTTTGCTCGTGTCCCTCGGATTTTGCGCGTTTTAAGAGAAGTTCCACGGATTTAAGATGGCGGCGCATGGTCGTTGGCGATAAGCCGTTGTCCGAGGCAGGGTTGAGTTCTGATCTGGCCACAAGGGCCTTGATAGTCAGGTCTTGATCTTTGTCAGAACGTAGGAAGTTTTTCGGAACTTTGGCGAGTGCATCGCGATATTGGCTGAGATGGAACTGCTCAATAGCGGTGACGTCTACGATACCTGTCACCAGCGAGAACAGGCGCAGATCAGATGCACGTTGCCGAGCAACTCCTTCACTTAATTCATCTGTTGCCACCATGCGCCAATACACGGATGCGATGTCTGAGGTGTAGCCGGGCTTACTATTAGTTTTGGAGTTTTGGGCCGCCTCATGCATTTCAGAAAGCAAACGGATTGTTAAATTGTCCGGGGCTTGCCAAGGGGGGTGAGCTCCAGACGGTGCCGCCTTGTCCGGAGTTTTCTGCACGATCGGGGCATTGGCTTTAGATGTGATTTCTACCTGCGCACTTGTCTGAACCAGTGCCTGAGCCTCTTTTTGGTAGAGTTCCATGTTAGGGTTTGGCACGCCTTGCACGGCCCCAAGGGCTGCAAGTTTGGCATTCAAGTGAGCTTCTAAAATTTGACACTCATGCTCGCGGGAGTTCGAAACGTTGAGGTCGGTTCCAGTTGTCTTTACAAAGTCAGCTTCAAGCGCAGCGCGCCCTTCTTTAGAAGTCAATGCGCGGAACTCCCGATCGTAGAGGGCCATAACTGTTTCCAGATTCTCCTTGGTCCATTCTGGATTGATTGAACTTACCGGAAACGCTTTTTGCATGCCGCATTCAAGCATTGATTGCAGAACGACTTTACTCAGCTCCTCACGGATCTGATCTTGATCCGATGTGCGGCCAGTCATGCGTGCCATGCGAGTATTACGCTGCATTTCTTGAACAAACACGCGCAAACGTGCCGATGTGTAAGTTCTGATCAATTCCTCTGGCAGAGGAGGGTTGATGAAGATGAAGCCGTTCAACATAGACAAATACTCCGTTTGTACGTGCTGAATAATATAAAGGGCTTTTTTGAGCTCCTTACTACCCAATGAGATCATCAGGGGAGATGTTTTCTGTGGAAAACCAGAAATACGGCGACGAAAATAATAGGTGCCATCTTTGAGAAAGAGATATTGAGCACGAGCCATAATGAGCCCCTTTTGATTGGGGGCTGACAGAAGAGAATGATATAAATTCACCAAGAGGAGCGATGTCACGTGTTGTGTGACCTCTTGTGTAACCAAAACCCTAAGCAGTGTAAGATCCTACCGGACCTAATTTGCAAATGCGTTTGATATCAAACGCTTAAAGGGTGATTGGCTCCGGCGGTAGGGATCGAACCTACGACAAATTGATTAACAGTCAACTGCTCTACCGCTGAGCTACGCCGGATCACTTCGCGTGTATTAGCAATGCGCGTTTGCGGCGTCCAGAGGGATTTACGCGCAAAATGCGTTTTTCTTTGAATTATGCTTAGCGAAGTTTGAACAAGGCACCTTCATTTGGCACGCCTTCACGGGTGACAAGGTTTTTACCTTCTAGATCAATGAGATGCGCAAAGACGTTTCGGGTGGCGGCTGGGATCAGTGCTTTTGGTGTGTCTGTATATATCTCTTGCGCAAGGATGAGCGCCGGCTTGGGGCCGTGTTTGAGTTGCTCTAGAATCTGTTCCGCGCGAGCGTTGCGATGCGCGATGAGCCAGTCGATCCTCGCAATTGGTTCGGTGATGGGCGCGCCGTGCCCTGCATGCATGACCTGTGGATCAAGATCGCGAATTTTGACGCAAGACGCCATAAAATCGGTAAGATCACCGTCCGGTGGGGACACGAGCGAGCTCGCCCAGCCCATCACCAAATCACCGCAAAACAACGTGTTATCCCATGCAAAACACAGGTGGTTACCCATGTGTCCGGGGGTATGCAGAGCAGTGAGCGTTTGATCACCCGCGCTGAAAACCTCGCCGTCTTTCAACAAAATGTCTGGTGCGAAATCAGGATCGATCCCTTCGCCACCGCTGTTCATTCCTGCTTCCAAACAGGCAAGCATTGCATCGCTGCGACCCGCAGAGCTTGGCCCATAGGCAAGGACGGGCGCACCTGTGGCTTGTGACAGGGCTTTGGCCAGCGGGGAGTGATCAACATGCGAATGCGTGACGACGATATGAGTGATTTCTTGGTCTGAGCACGCTGACAAAAGCGCGTCCAAATGCGCTTGGCTTTCGGGCCCAGGGTCAATCACGGCGATTTGCTCTGCGCCAAGCAAATAGGTGTTCGTGCCACGATATGTCATCGGTGACGGGTTCGGTGCGAGGACGCGACGCAGATTCGGCGCAAGCGTTTCAGCACTGCCAATCGGCGGATTAAAGTCTGCTAGGTTCATCGCCTCTTTCCTCTCGAACGCGCTTATGCGTAGGTTATGACATGTCTTTCGCTTGGCTCAAACGCTATATGCCGCGCTCGCTTTATGGTCGTGCGGCGCTTATTCTGGTTCTTCCGGTTGTGACCTTGCAACTGGTCGTTTCCGTTGTGTTCATTCAACGCCATTTTGAGGGTGTGACCGAGCAAATGAGCCGCAGCGTTGCGCTTGAATTGCGCTATTTGCTCAACGAAATGCAAGGATTGCCGACACAGGCCAGCGCGCTGGATGACGTGCGTAATGTGTCGCGTAGTTTGCGCTACGATTTAGCATTTGTAGGAGAAGACCAAGTTCCTACTCAGAATTTGCGGCGCTGGTATGACTTTTCTGGCATTGTTGTCGTGCGCACGCTGAATGAAAATCTGCGAGAGATGCGTCGCGTTGAAATGCCGGATGATCATCGGATTACGGCATATGCGGATACTCAGTTGGGAATATTACGGATCGGGTTTGATCGCCCACGTGTTTCTGCGACGAATCCACATCAGCTATTGGTGAATATGGTATTTTTTGGCGTTCTGATGACCGTGATTGCTTATCTGTATCTGCGCAATCAGTTGCGTCCGATCACCCGTCTTGGGCGTGTCGCAGAAGCCTTTGGTCGCGGGCAAACGCTGCCCTATAGTGCCTCTGGCGCTGTAGAAGTGCGTGCGGCAGGCAATGCGTTTTTGTCCATGCGCGCGCGGATTGAGCGGCAGATTGAACAACGCACGATGATGCTCTCTGGTGTGAGTCACGACTTACGCACGCCTTTGACGCGGTTGAAGTTGGGCTTGTCGATGCTCGATGACGCGGATCGTGAACCGCTTGAGCGTGATGTGGAGGATATGCGTCGACTGCTCGACGAATTCCTGAGTTTTGCCAGTGGCAATGCGGAGGGGGAGCAGGAGTTGTGCGATCCACTGGCCATGATGCAAAGCGTCGCAGAAGACGCAGTACGGATGGGAACGGATGCGCGGATGTTGATTGAAGATGACGGTGCGCCTGTAATGCTCAACCCGATCTCTATTCGACGCGCGTTGGACAATCTGGTGGGCAATGCAGTGCGCTATGGAAATAGAGCGGAACTTTCAGTGTTACGCACTGAAAAGACTGTGGTTTTCAGAGTGGAAGACGACGGTCCGGGCCTCGAAGAAAGCCAGTATGGCTCAGCTGTAAAACCTTTTGTGCGTCTTGATCCAGCGCGCAATCAGGACAAGGGTACAGGCGTGGGGCTTGGCCTTGCGATTACCAATGACATTGCGCGCGCGCACGGTGGCAGCTTGCGGTTTTCAAAAAGCGAAAAGCTGGGTGGATTGCGTGCCGAAATCGTGATTGGAGCATAAAAAAGCCCCGCCGTTTGACAGGCAGGGCTTTGAATTTTTGTAACCTTACTGTGGTTAACGGTTTTCGATATCCGTATAGTTGCGCTCGGTCTCGCCAAGATAGAGCTGGCGAGGACGGCCAATTTTGTTCTGTGGATCTGCGATCATTTCTTTCCACTGGCTCACCCAACCAACTGTGCGCGAAACCGCAAAGATTGGTGTGAACATGGATGTTGGGAAGCCCATCGCCTCTAGAATGATGCCGGAATAGAAGTCCACATTAGGGAACAGTTTTTTGTCAGCGAAGTACGGATCGGCAAGGGCTGCTTTTTCCAACTCTTTCGCGACTTGAAGCGTCGGGTTGTTTTCAACGCCGAGCAGTTCAAGAACCTCATCCGCAGATTGCTTCATCACTGTCGCACGCGGGTCGAAGTTTTTGTAAACGCGGTGACCAAAACCCATGAGGCGGAAGTCATCATCCTTATCTTTCGCACGTGCGATGTATTCAGGAATGCGATCAACCGTGCCGATTTCGCGCAGCATTTCAAGGCAAGCTTGGTTCGCGCCACCGTGGGCAGGGCCCCAAAGACACGCGATGCCAGCCGCAATACATGCAAACGGGTTTGCACCGGAAGAGGAAGCCAAACGCACAGTCGACGTAGATGCGTTTTGCTCATGATCCGCGTGCAGTGTGAAGATACGATCCATCGCGCGGGCTAGAATCGGGTTCACTTCATAGTCTTCAGCAGGAACGGCAAAGCACATGCGTAAGAAGTTGGATGCATAATCCAGATCATTACGCGGATAAACGAACGGCTGTCCGATGGAATACTTGTACGCCCATGCCGCAATCGTTGGCATTTTCGCGATCAAACGGTGCGACGCGATCTCGCGCTGGCGCTCATCGTTTACGTCCGTGCTGTCGTGATAAAATGCAGACATTGCACCAACAACACCATTCATAATCGCCATCGGGTGTGCGTCGCGACGGAAACCACGGAAGAAGTTCACCATCTGCTCATGCAGCATTGTGTGTAGTGTGATCGTTTGCTCGAACTCTTCAAGCTCTGCCGCTTTCGGCAATTCACCGTAGAGCAGTAGGTAGCAAACTTCCAAGAAATGCGACTTCTCAGCGAGATGATTGATCGGGTAGCCACGGTGCAAAAGTTCACCCTTGCCGCCGTCAATGAAAGTTATTGTGCTGTCGCAGCTCGCCGTCGACGTAAAGCCCGGATCATATGTGAACACGCCTGCTTGCGCATAAAGCTTGCGGATGTCGAGGACATCAGGACCAGCGGTTGGCGAGTAGATCGGCAGTTCAACCGAAGTGTCATCGAAGCTCAGCGTTGCGCTGCGTTTGGCGGTATCAGACATATATTATCCCTTTTCAAATCTGCCCGACGCGCGGATCGCGTTCGGGTCCCGTGTAACTGTTGGGTCTTACCGAAGTCTTACCCGTTGTGGTTTGCCGCATCAGAAATACGAGCAAGGGATTCGTCTTTGCCCAAAACCAGCAACATATCGAATACGCTCGGTGTCACAGCACGACCAGAAAGTGCTGCGCGCAGAGGCCCTGCCATCTTGCCAAACTTGGTGCCGTTTGCTTCGGCAAAGTCTGCGGTTACGGTCTCTAAAGCGTCAAGGGTCCAGCTAGCATTTTGCAAATGCGGCGTCAACGCGTGCAGTATACCACGGGATACTGAATCTAGCGCCTTGCTTGCTTTCTGGTCTGGAAAGATTGGTCTATCAGCTAAGATAAATTCAGCCTTTTCAAGGAGTTCAGGGAACGTTTTTGCCCTTTCTTTCAAGCAAGCCATCGCTGCTGACAAAAGCAATATCTTTGGATCAGTCAGGGGTTCATCCGCGCGCGCGCTCAGAAACTCGAGTAATTCTTGCTGCAAAGCAGCATTATCTGCACTTGCGATATGCTGACCACAAAGATGTTCCAGTTTTTTCGTGTCAAAACGGGCAGGGGATTTGCCGATTCCACCCAGATCGAACCACTCTTTCGCCTGCGCATCGGAAAAGAACTCGTCATCGCCGTGGCTCCACCCCAGACGCGCGAGATAGTTGCGCATGCCCGCAGCAGGGTAGCCCATCAGTTGATATTCTTGCGCCCCCAGAGCGCCATGGCGTTTGGAGAGTTTCTTGCCATCAGGTCCATGAATCAGCGGGATATGCGCGAAAACGGGAACTTCCCAGCCCATCGCCTCGTAGACCATCATCTGACGCGCCGCGTTGCTAAGGTGATCATCTCCACGAATAACATGCGTGACACCCATGTCGTGATCATCAACGACAACGGCCAGCATATAAACAGGCGTGCCATCGGAGCGAAGCAAGATCATATCATCCAGCTGATCATGCCCGATTTTCACATCGCCCTGCACCTCATCGCGGATCACCATTGTGCCACCCTCAGGCGCGCGGACGCGGATCACGTATGGCAGATCAGGGTGTGTGCTTGCGTCCGCATCGCGCCAAGGGCTTCGATAAAGTGTTGATTTCCCCTCTGCACGCGCGGCCTCGCGAAAGGCTTCAATCTCGTCCTGAGTGGCGAAGCATTTGAACGCCTTGCCTGCCGCGAGCATCTCATTGGCCACTTCAGCATGACGATCCGCGCGCTCGAACTGGCTGATCACATCACCGTCGTAATCCAGGCCAAGCCATGCCATGCCATGCAAGATAGCAGCCGTCGCTTCGGGGTTGGAACGCGCGCGATCTGTGTCCTCGATGCGCAGCAAGAATTTTCCACCGCGACCACGTGCATAGAGCCAGTTGAACAAGGCCGTGCGCGCACCGCCGATATGAAGGTAGCCCGTGGGCGAGGGGGCAAAACGAGTGACAACATCAGCGGACATAGCGCGGTTAACCTTTCGGTAAGTATAAATTGGGTAGAGTTGCAAACCTGATAGCTTTGGAACCGCGCAAGGACAAGGACCCCAATGAGCCTCATCCGCGACATGCAAAGCGCGCTGAGCGCAGAGCTTGGCCAAGGCTTCCTGTTTGCGCCGGTTGTGTTTGGCATGGGGATTTTGTTGTTCTTTCAAATGGGCGCTGAGCCGCGAGCGGCTTTGGTCTGGGCGTCTTTCTTGGTCGGCTGCTTGAGCCTAGGTTTGGTTTTCCGCGGACCTGAGATCTTGCGGCCCGTTTTTTGGCTCACGGCTCTGGTGGCATTTGGGTTTGCCGCGGCTGCATGGCGCAGCACGCAGGTGGCGGCCCCTGTTTTGAACTGGCGCTATTATGGCCCCGTAGAAGGGCGCGTGATTGGATTGGATCGCTCTGCTTCTGGTGCTTTACGGGTGACTTTGGACCGTGTGACTTTGGCGCGAATGTCCCCACGCGAAACTCCTGCACGCGTGCGCATTTCGCTATATGGATCTTATGCAGAGCAAAGGCCCTCAGCGGGTGCGCGTGTCATTACAACGGCGCATCTATCGCCCCCGTCGGGCCCCGCAGAGCCGGGCGGTTTCGACTTTCAGCGGCATGCTTGGTTTACGCAAACGGGCGGTGTCGGATATACGCGTGTGCCTTTGCTTTTGGCGGCGTATCCCTCTGACGCATTTAGCTTTTTCAAGTTACGCCTCGCTCTATCGGACAAGGTCACGCAACATTTGAACGGTCAAACAGGAGCGTTTGCATCCGCTTTGATGACAGGCGATCGCAGCGGGTTGAGTCAAGAAACTTTGCATGATTTACGTCATAGTAACCTTGCGCATTTACTCGCGATTTCGGGGCTTCATATGGGGCTCTTGGTGGGCTTTGTCTTTGCTGCGTTACGCTTTGGTTTGTCGCTCATTCCAGCACTCGCGACGGGCAGCATGGTGAAAAAACTGGCCTCGGTCGGCGGACTGATTGCGGCTGCCGGATACTTGGGGCTATCGGGCAGTTCCGTTGCGACGGAGCGCGCGTTTGTGATGGCGGCAGTCGCTTTGAGCGCGGTGATGCTCGAGCGCCGCGCGATCAGTTTGCGTGCTGTGGCCTTAGCGGCGATGATCATCTTGCTGAGACGCCCAGAGGCGATTACGGGGCCTGGGTTTCAGATGTCGTTCGCGGCAACAACAGCGCTTGTTGTTGTGTTCAACGCGTTGAGTCAGCGCAATGCGGGCAAGCCACCAAAGAGTTTCCTTTGGAATTTGGTCTCGGGCACGGTCATTTCGTCCGCAGTCGCAGGCTTGGCGACCTTGCCCATCGCAGCGGCGCATTTCAACAATATCGCGCAATTCGGATTGATCGCAAACCTATTGTCGGTGCCGCTTATGGGCATATGGGTGATCCCTTTGGCCGTGCTCGCGATCTGTTTTCTACCCTTTGGATTGGAATGGATGCCGTTGCGCGCGATGGGGTGGGGGCTCGATTGGATCTTGGGCGTGGCGCATGAAGTCTCGCATTGGGAGGGCGCGATCAACAAAGTGCCTGCGCCACCCTCTTGGGCACTTTTTGCGCTGTGCTTGGGATTGCTCGCGCTTGCTTTGATGGCCACGCGCGCGCGGTTTGTTGGACTGGTGCCGATTTGCTTGGCTCTTTTTGGCTGGGTCACAGTTGAGCGCCCAGATGTCCTCATTTCGGACACGGGTGTTTTGGTGGGTGTTTTGAAAGACCAAGGTCGTGTGTTGAGCAAGGACAAGGGATCAGGGTTTGTCGCAAGCGTTTGGTTGGAAAATGACGGTGACGCGCGCTTTCAGAAGGTTGCAGCGTTGGGTTGGCCAAAAGATCGCATGATACAATTAGGCACGGGGCAGGTTCATGCCGCATCAGGCAAACGCGGGCTGCGCGCGTTCACTGGGTGCAATGCTGCTGACATTGTTGTTTTTTCTGAGAAATTTGAGGGGGCAGTAAATTGCACTGTGTTCGATCAAACCCGTCTGCGCGAAACGGGTAGCGTCGCGGTCAAGCTGTTGGACGACGGTACGTTAGACATAAAAACGGCCCGCCAAATGGCAGGCCGTCGAGTGTGGAATGACAAAGCGCTGCGTAAACAGCGTTTTGATTTCTAGTAGCTGCGGATCAAGCCAACCAAACGCCCTTGGACCTTCACCTGCTCATGCGCGAAGAAACGTGTCTCGTAAGCGGGGTTGGCCGCTTCCAAAGCGATGGTTGTTCCGTTGCGGTGAAAACGCTTGAGCGTGGCTTCCTGATCTTCGACCAAGGCGACAACTATATCGCCATTGTCCGCCGTATTGGTTTCGCGGATCACAACAGTATCACCATCGTTGATTCCTGCGTCGATCATGGAATCGCCTTTAACTTCAAGGGCATAGTGCTCTCCTGGACCAGAGAGCATCTGGCTGGGAACCGCCACATTGTGCGAAGCATGCGCGATAGCTTCAATCGGGACACCCGCCGCGATCTGGCCCATAACAGGCAACTCAACGGCTTGGACGGCTTCTACAGCCATCGCACCGCGTGGCGCGGGAACGTCAGGTTTACCGCCTTCAACAACACGCGGCACAAAGCCCGCAGGGGACATGCCCATGCTGTCAGGAAGCTTCACGATTTCGATCGCTCGCGCACGGTGGGCAAGGCGGCGAATAAAACCGCGCTCTTCCAAAGCCGTGATCAAGCGGTGGATGCCAGATTTAGAACGCAAATCCAGCGCTTCTTTCATCTCATCAAACGAAGGGGGAACACCGTTCCGCTGCATGCGTTTATTGATAAACTCTAGCAAATCGAGCTGTTTTTTGGTCAGCATCTCTGCATCCTCCGGCTGTGCAGTTTTGCTTTGTTCTATCGATGTTCTTGTTTTGTGTCAACTATTTGTTCAGCTCCGTTAAAGAGGAACAAACGCGACATCCTCGCCCGCTTGTTTCGCAGGGTCATGCGGTGGGCGCAGCAACAACGCGTTGGCCTCCGCCAGTACGGTTAACAAAGCGCTGTCTTGACGCTCGAACGGGGTGATGATGCCATCTTCGATGCGCGCGCGCATATAGTGTGCACGTGGTCCATTTATGGGCATTTCTGTCTTGAGCTTGGCATGTCTTTGGGGGGCGGGGGCCATGCCCAACCCAAGCATCGCGCGCACAACAGGAATAACGAAAATAGTACCGCAAACCATTGCAGAGACTGGATTCCCCGGCAAACCAATCATTGCGGCATTCCCCAATTTGCCCGCCATAAGGGGTTTACCCGGACGCATGGCAACTTTGTAAAACGAACGTTGCATGCCCAGTTCTTGGGTGATCCCCGCAACGAGGTCATGATCCCCGACAGAAGCTCCACCTATGGTTAATATCAGATCCGCACCTTGAGCGAGCGCAAAGGCGGTGCGCAAGGCGGGCGCGGTGTCATGAGCGATGGGGAGTACGCGCACCTTTGCACCGCTCGCTTGCAACATAGCCTTAAGGCCGAAGGTGTTAGAAGCGATGATTTGATCGTCGCTGGGAATTTCACCGGGCATCACCAGTTCCGACCCTGTCGAAATAATCGCCACTTCCGGTTGGCGCGTCACGCTTACGTTTGCGATATTCATAGAAGCGAGCAAAGCAATCAACTGCGGTGTCAAAACCTGCGGCGCATCAAGTGTTTGTCCGGTTTTGAAATCTGCGCCAGCTGGGCGAATATAGCTTTTCGTCTCACTTGTTTCGCGGATGGTGATCTGGCGACCAATCGCGTCAATGTCCTCTTGGATCACGATCCAATCGGCACCAGTGGGCACCGGCGCGCCAGTGAAGATACGAACCGCTTCCCCTTCGAATATTTTGTACTCAAAACGCGCACCAGCTGCGGCTTCACCAATCACCTTAAGAGTGCGACCCACCTGATAATCGCTCTTATGGATCGCATATCCATCCATCGCAGAGGCAGGAAAGGGGGGCTGGTCGCGCCTGGCCGACACCGGCTTTGCCAACGTGCGACCATGGGCAGAGGCGAGCGCAACAGCTTCGCTCTCAAGCGGTTCAACAAGCTCAAAAAGCTGTTCTAACGCTTGTTCAACAGAGATCATTTCGCTTCAAAGCGGCCGGATTTTCCGCCGTCTTTCAAAGTGACATGAATGCCGCCAATCTCCATCGTTTTGTCCACGGCTTTTATCATGTCATAAACGGTCAAAGCAGCGGTGCTGACGGCGGTGAGGGCTTCCATTTCGACGCCTGTTTGGCCTGTGGTTTTGACCGTTGCGCTGATTTGCACACCGGGGAGTGCAGCGTCGAGCTCGAGATCAAGCGCGACCTTTGCGATAGGCAGAGGATGGCACAAAGGGATCAAATCAGGCGTCTTTTTCGCGCCCATAATGCCGGCAAGCTGCGCGACGCTGAGCACATCGCCTTTTTTCGCGCGGCCTGAGGAAATGATCTCAAACGCTTCAGTACTCATACGCACCCAACCCGTCGCAGTGGCAACGCGCGATGTTATCTCTTTTTCAGAGACGTCGACCATATGCGCTTCGCCTTTGGCGTTGAAATGGGTCAGTCCGCTCATGCGCCCATTCCTGCACTAGATGCGGGAATTGTAAGCAATGCGCGCGTGGCGCTTTCGACATCCTCCTGGCGCATCAGGCTTTCGCCAATCAAGAAAGTGCGCGCGCCATAACGCGCCATATCAGCGAGGTCTGCGGGGGTGAACAATCCGCTCTCGGAAATGATCAGGCGATCCTCAGGGACCATGCGGCTTAACTCACGTGTGGTGTCCAGTGAGGTCTCGAACGTCTTAAGGTTACGGTTGTTGATGCCCATCAGTGGCGATTTTAGTGCAGAAGCGCGTTCCAGCTCTGCGGCGTCATGAACCTCGAGCAAAACATCCATGCCCCATTCAAATGCGCAGGCTTCCAACTCTGCCGCTTGGGCGTCAGAAACAGAGGCGAGAATGATCAAAATGCAATCTGCCCCAAGCGCGCGGGCCTCGGCGACTTGGTAGGTGTCATACATAAAATCTTTGCGCAAAGCGGGCAGTGCCACGGCATCGCGTGCAGCGGTAAGGAAAGATTTGGCACCTTGAAAGCTTGGGGTGTCTGTGAGGACTGACAAACAGGTTGCGCCGCCTTTTTCATACGCTTGCGCGAGGGAGGCAGGGTCGAAGTCTTCGCGGATCAACCCTTTGGAAGGCGAGGCTTTCTTGACCTCAGCGATCAAGCCATACCCTTCACGCGAAGCACGCATCAAAGCGTCCGCAAAGCCGCGGGTCGGGCTGGCTGCGCGGGCCTCAGATTCGACGGCCTCGAGCGGTTTGGCCGCTTTGTCAGCAATGATTTCTTCGAGTTTATACGCTTTGATGCGATCTAGAGCGGTTTGCGTCATGTCGGTGTCCTATCAATAGGGCGTGATTTTTCGACGAAAAATCGGGGTTACGCTTGGGTTGCTGCCGCGAGCGCTTCAATCTTAGCTTTGGCGGCACCGCTATCAATGCTCTCGCGTGCCAATTCTGCACCTGCTTTAAGATCGCTCACTTTGCCAGCCACCAGCAAGGCCGCCGCACTGTTGAGCAATACAGCATCGCGATACGCATTCTGCTCACCATCCAAAAGCGCACGGAACGCGACGCCGTTTTCTTCAGGCGTACCGCCCATGATGTGCTCGAACGGATGCTCTTGCAGACCTGCATCACTCGGCAGCACTTCGAATTCACTGATCTCACCATCTTTGAGTGCCGCCACCCAAGAGACACCCGCGATGCTGAGTTCATCCGTGCCATCGCTGCCATGTACGAGCCATGCGGCCTCTGATCCAAGCTGGCCCAAGATTTCGGCCATCGGGCGGATCAAGTCACGGCGATAGGCACCGGTCAGCTGGCGTTTCACACCTGCAGGATTGGTCAAAGGGCCAAGAATATTAAAGATGGTGCGCGTCCCAAGCTCTGCGCGCGTAGGCATCACATGACGCGTTGCGGGATGGTGCATGGGGGCCATCATAAACGCGATGCCGCAGTTGGCGAGTGCGGCTTCCACCACATCAACACCGACCATAACGTCAATGCCCATCTGGCCAAGCGCGTCCGCAGCGCCCGATTTCGAACTCAAATTGCGATTGCCGTGTTTCGCCACTGGCACGCCCGCACCAGCAACAACAAACGCGGTCGCGGTCGAGATGTTAAGTGTTCCTTTACCGTCACCGCCTGTGCCAACGATATCCATTGCACCAGCGGGGGCTTTTACCGCGTTGCATTTCGCGCGCATCACAGAGGCGGCAGCGGCATATTCATCCACCGTTTCACCGCGCGTCCGCATCGCCATCAGCAATCCACCGATCTGGCTCGGGGTGGCTTCGCCCGTAAACAGGATTTCAAAGGCGGCTTCTGCCTCAGAGCGCGTCAAAGCACGATCCGCAGCAGCATCAATCAGGGGTTTTAGCGCGTCGCTCATGCGGGAACCTTCATCGTCTTGAGGAAATTTTTCAACATCGCATGCCCATGTTCAGAGCGAATGGATTCAGGATGGAACTGCACGCCGTGGATCGGCAGATCTGCGTGCTCTAATCCCATGATGGTGCCATCGTCTAGTTCAGCGGTGATCTTGAGTGAATTGGGCAAACTTGCGCGATCCACCACCAACGAATGATACCGGGTCGCTGCAAACGGGCTTGGGATGTCTTCGAACAAGCCCGAGTTCGTGTGTTTGATCTGACCCATCTTGCCGTGCACAATCTCGTGGCAGCGCACGACCTGCCCACCAAAGGCTTCTCCTATGGTTTGATGCCCTAGACACACGCCCATAAGCGGTGTTTTCGTCTCGGCCGCCAAACGCACCATTTCAAGACAAATCCCAGCCTGAGCCGGCGCTTTTGGACCCGGAGAGAGCAAAACACCCGCAGGATCAAGCGCCATCGCTTCCGCCGCGCTCATCGCGTCATTGCGGATCACTTTCACATCTGCGCCAAGCTCGCCCAGATAATGAACGAGGTTATATGTAAAGCTGTCGTAATTATCGATCAAAAGCAGCATGAAATCTCTCAAGCAATCCCAAATAGCGCGCAAAGCGGGCACAGTTGGCACATACATGTTCAGGTCAGTGGGCAAGGGTCAAGAGGCCCCTTGTCTTGCGCCCCTCAAAGGGTCAAACTTGCCACCAAAATGAGCATAGCGGTTAAGGCGGGCATATTGTGGCAAAAGGTGCGTTTTCAGGAGTGATTTGGGGGGCTGCCGTTGCAGTCGCTGGCGCGGGTGGATTGTCGTTAGCTTATCCTGACTTCAAGCCGGGGGCTGCTTCAAACGATGCGATGGTCGCAAAACCAGATATGGTCGAACCTTCTGAAGTGGTTGAGACTGAAACCGCGCCTGTGGAAAATTCCGCTGCTTCTGAAGACGACGCGATGGCAAGCACGGAGCCTGTTGCCGAAGAAATGGCGCCAGTAGCAGACGAACCTGAGATCGCCGCGCCAGAGGATGCCCAGCCAGAGATTACCCAGACAGATGCTGATGTGACTGACACGGATGTTGCTGAAACGGATGAACCTGCGGTGGAAGAAGCAGAGACAGCGCAAGCAGACGACGAGGTGTTTGATCCAACCGTTGAGCCAGAGCCGCGCGCGGAACCCACTGCCGAAGCAGAGCCAGAGGTCGCAAGCGAGCCAGAAGCGGAACCCGAAGCCGCGCCAGTAGAACCTTTGCAAGCTGCCGAAACACCTACAGAAGAACTGAGCGAGGAAGAGACCGCCAATGCGCAAACCTCTGAAAGTATCACAGATGAAATCATTGCAGCGCTTCCCAAACCCGAGGGTACGGTTGGCGATCTCGCGCCTGCTGTAACGACAGGTCGTCTTCCGACATTGTCCAACGACGATGATGGTGATGCGGATGCAGCTGCGCCAAGCGCCGTCGCGCCACCGCCTTTTGAGCGTTTTGCTTCTACATTCCAGATTGAGGGCGACAAGCCACGCATGGCGATTGTGTTGATCGACACGGGCGATGGAAATCTCGGTGTCGAAGCTTTGGAGTCTTTCCCTTATCCGTTGACATTTGCGGTCGATACCAGCCAGCCCAATGCGACGGACCGGATGAAGATCTACCGCGACAAAGGGTTTGAAGTGCTGGCACTTGTGGACATGCCACGCGGCGCAACGCCGTCAGATGTGGAAGTCGCGATGAGCGCGCATTTGGCAGCCGTTCCCGAAGCCGTTGGCATCTTGGAGGGTGTGGAAACGGGTGTGCAAACGAGCCGTGAAATGGCGGATCAACTCACTCAAATCATCTTGGCCAGTGGTCACGGTATGCTTTTGCAAAAGAGCGGACTGAACACGGCGCGCAAACTCGCAGAGCGCGAAGGCATCCCTGCTGGAACGGTTTTTCGCGACTTTGACGGCAACGGACAATCCGCCAGTGTGATGCGTCGCTTCTTGGATCAAGCTGCGTTTCGCGCGGGCCAAGAGGGGGGCGTTGTGATGATGGGGCGTTTGCAGGCAGAAACGATCTCTGCACTGCTGATCTGGGGTCTTGCGGACCGCGCCAGCCGTGTCGCTTTGGTGCCTGTCAGCAAAGTCTTGAAACAGGACGATGCGCCCGAAGGTTAACGCGGGTTACAATTGATCCGCGAAACGCTCGGCGCGCGCGCGCATGTCCGCATCTGGGTTAACCTCGGTCACCAATTTTTCGCAATCTTCCTGGAAACCGGTTTTTTCAGTCTCAGACGCGTTGCGTACGGCCCATATGCAATAGCCTAAAGCGGCATGTTTTGACGACCATGGAAAGCGCGCTTTGATGATCAATTGCGCGATGTTCTTGCCCGCTTTGGGGTAGTTCCCTTTCACACCTTGCAAATAAAAACTGTAAGCAGTGAGTTGGTCCATATGCACGCCGTAGCCTTCCTCGTGCATAACGCCTAAGTCATTGAAGGCACTTGGATATCCGCGAGATGCGGCCTCAGTATAAAGGACACGCGCGCGGATTCAATTTTCTTCTCGCCCACGTCCTTTGACATAAGCGTGCGCAAGGTTCGTCGTGCCGATAACATCACCGGCTTTGTGACCTTTTTCATACCAATAGGCGGCTTGTTCATGGTTGGCTGGTTCAGCGGTTTCTTGCAAGCGTCCCAATGCGGTCATTGCGGGGCCGTAGCCTTGATCCGCTGCGCTTTGAAATTCCTTGGCCGCACGGATGCGATCTATTTCGAATGGCTCTGACCCTTCCGCAAAGAGCGTCCCAAGATTGAAAAATGCGCGTACTTCACCTGCTTTTGCAGCTTGTTCAAAGAGTTCCACAGCTTTGCTTGTGTCCTGCTCCACGCCATGACCATCCTGATACGCCGCACCCAGAATATTCAGCGCCATCGCGTTGCCTGCGTCGGCACCCTCTTGGATCACCTTCAAGGCATCATTGTAATCGCCAGCAATATAGGCGAGCCGCGCAGCAGCTATATCGTCTTGAGTGGGGGCACCATAGGCAACAGGGGCCGCAAGAGCGGCAAGCAAAGCGAGTGAAATCAAGCGCATAAGAAAATCCTCATTTGTATAATGAGGGGAGTTTAACGCAGAATGTCTGGTTTCAAAGCAAAACTCTTAGGAGTTGCCGTTGCCCGTAAAACGGCTCGCGTCTTCAGCGGCCTTCCGGATTGCGCCACTCTTGTGCACCGTCTCCATATATTCCGCTTCAGGGTCGCTGTCATAGACCACGCCGCCGCCCGCTTGGATGTAGAGCTTTTCGTCCTTCACCACCGCTGTGCGCAGGGCGATGCACATGTCCATATCGCCGCCCGCAGAAAAATATCCGCAACCGCCGCCATAAATGCCGCGCTTTTCAGGCTCCAACTCGTCAATGATCTCCATTGCGCGCACCTTTGGTGCACCGGAAACTGTGCCCGCAGGCATACCCGCGAAGAACGCACTGAGCGCGTCTTCGTCTTCATGCAATTCGCCCACTACATTGGACACGATATGCATGACGTGAGAATACCGCTCCACGATGAATTCTTCCGTGGGGCGTACTGTGCCAATCTTGGCGACCTTGCCCACATCGTTGCGGCCCAGATCGAGCAGCATTAGGTGTTCTGCCAGCTCTTTCTCGTCGGCGAGCAAGTCTGCTTCCAAAGCGTTGTCTTCCTCAGGTGTCGCGCCGCGTTTGCGGGTGCCTGCGATCGGGCGGATGGTCACTTCATTGCCGAACACGCGCACGAGGATTTCGGGGGATGCACCGACCACCTGAAAGCCGCCAAAGTTGAAATAGAACATGAAGGGCGACGGGTTCGTGCGTCGCAAAGAACGGTACAAAGCAAATGGTGGCTGTTTGAATTCCTGGCACCAACGCTGGGACGGCACCACCTGAAAGATGTCACCCGCTTTGATGTATTCTTTCGCCTTATCGACCGCGCTCAAATACCCTTCATGCGTAAAATTGCTCACGGGGGCAGGGGCGTCCTGTGCATCGCCAAGATCACGAGTTGCGGCAGGCATCGGGCGTTCGAGATCGCGCACAGCGTCCATCACGCGTTCGCCTGCTTGCGCATAAGCTGCGCGCGCAGATTGCCCGTCGCTGACCCATGCGGGGGAAACAACTGTGACTTCGCCTTTGACACCATCAAGCACCGCAACCACGGAAGGGCGCAGCATAATTGCATCTGGCACGCCAAGGACATCGGGATTTACATCTGGCAAGTGTTCAACGTGGCGGATCATATCGTAGCCGAGATAGCCAAAAAGCCCCGCCGCCGCTTGGGGCAGGTCTGCGGGCAGATCAATGTGGCTCTCAGCGATCAGCGCGCGCAACGCATCGAGCGGCGCTTGCTCCATCGCTACGAACGCATCACTGTCATAGCGCGCCATGCGGTTGAGCGAGGCGGTTTCTCCTTCGGAACGCCAGATCAAATCCGGCTTCATTCCGATGATCGAGTAACGCCCACGTATTTCACCGCCCGTCACAGATTCAAGAACAAACGCGTCCTTTTGCGCCCCCGTCAGCTTGAGCATCAGCGACACAGGCGTGTCCAGATCAGCCGCGAGCCGCGTGTAGACGACCTGATTTTCACCGGCTTCATAGGCTTTGGCGAAATCGTTGAAAGAGGGGACCAGCGCCATGGGCGTTACCCTTTAATTAAAGTTAGCATGCACCGCGTTGAGAGCATTTTGATCAAGAGTGATACCCGCGCGTTGCTGAATATCCGTGGCAAACGCGTCAAACAGATCTTGCGCAACGGCGCTAGACGCTTGGCTCGTCAGCTGCGCTCGCAGGCGTTTCACATCATCGCTGTCTTCATCGGCTGCAAGCACATCTTCAAGGCGCACGATCAGCACGTCCGTCACATCATCAACCACGACTGTCGCACCTCTCTCAGCTTCGAACAGAGCAAGGATCGCGGCAGGGGGCATCGCTTCGACAAAGCCAGTGCGCGTGAGTTCTGTCAGCGTCTCAGCTTCTAGATCAACATCCGCAAAATCACTGTCAGAAGTGATCTGGGGCAAAAGCGCTTCTGCTTCTGCGCGCAATGCGTCGAGCGTTGCAGCTGTGCGCCAGCCAAGCGTGACACGCTCTGTGATCTCGTCCAACGGTTGCGGGCGTGGCTCGAGTGTTTCGTCGAGACGCAGTGCAAAGATGCCGCCATCCTCAAGAATTTCCACCTCTGGAAAGTCCTCATCACTGACGCTGCGCGCGACATCGCGAAAGGCTTCATAAGCTGCAAGACCGTCTTCCGCTTCAGGGGTCCAATCGATCTGGCCCAACTCCATGTCGGTTTCTTTGGCAAGGTCTTCCAGCGTGGCGCCACCCGCGAGTAGGTCGTCAATATCGCTCATTTGAGCCTCTACAACGCGACGGGCGCGGTCTGCGGCGAGTTCATCGCGCAGCTGCGGTTTAGCGTCTTCAAAAGAGGTGTTCTGAGCCGCGAGAATACCGTTGATACGAAACAATGCTGGACCAAGGTCGCTTGGGAGCGGGCCAACAACATCGCCTGTTTCGCCAGCAAAGACAGCGTCGCCCGCGCCCTCAAGCGCGCTTAGCGTCATATCGCCAAGATCTACGTCCACCAAGGAGAGACCACGATCCTCGACCAACGCCTCAAACGTTGTACCGCCCGCTTCTAACTGTGCTTTTGCAGAATTTGCATCGTCCTGTGTTCCGAACACCAAACGCTCGACAAGGCGGCGCTCGGTCTTGTTGAACTCGGCGTCGCGCTCATCATAGGCGGCTTGCAACATGCTCTCATCGACTTCTACCGTGTCAGTGATCATATCGGGAGAAAGCCATGCGTAGGTGATCTTCTTGGTCTGTGGCAGAGCGTAATTTTCAATGTTTTCATCGTAGTAAGCTTTGAGTTGTTCGCCGCTAGGATCTGCGACTGGCTCTGCCAGATCAGCGGCTTTCAAACGTGCGACGGTCGCATTGCGACGCTCACCGATGTAGGCGACGATGGTATCTGCGTAGCTGCTTGGCACGGTTGTACCCGACAGGATCGCACCTTGCACAAGTGTTCGCGCGGCTTCTTCGCGCAGGCTTTCTTCGAATGCGGCTTCGTTTAGACCGGCATTTTCAAGTGTGAAACGATAAGCTTCGCGATCAAATTGTCCGTTGATGCCTTGGAAGGCGCTCATGCCTAGGATTTGTTCTTGCAACTGCGCGTCACCCACGGACAGTCCAAGCTGCGCCGTTTCATGATCTAGCGCGCGCGACGTGACGACGCGGGCCAACGATTGACGATCTACACCAAGCGCTTGGGCGGTGGAAAAGGGTACATTCTGACCCGCTTGCGCTGAGATGGCGCGCAGATCTTCTTGCAGCGTGCGTGAATACAGCTCGACCGAGATCGGCTTGTCACCAACAGAGCCAATCGTGCGGATATTACCGCCCAAGCTGGTCGCGCCAAAGCCCGCAAGGCCGACGATCAAAAGGGCCAGCAAGATCCAGATGAATGTCTTCGAAATTGTGTTACCACGTACAGCCATGTTGCGCTTTACCCTATTGCTTGGGGCCGCATTTGTGGACCCGTTTGCAGAGGTTTACTTGGCTCAGGATGAGGGAGCAAGCGAGAAGCGCAAAGCTGCCAAGCGTGTGAACAATTCCGCGATTCCGTCGGCATCGATATTGGCAAACGCGATGCGCAAATGACGCGCGCCATTTGGGTCGTCAGAGGGCGTGAACATGGTGCCGGGCAGGGCAAGGACGCCTGCCTCTTTTACCAATTCCTGCGCAAGCTTGTCTGACGCCATTGCAAAGGGGTGCTCCACATAAGCGAAATACGCGCCACATCCTTTAAGGATCCAGCCTTGTGCGGTGAGCTGAGGCATGTTGGTTTCAATCGCAGCGCGGCGCGCGAGGATTTCATTGCGTTCTCCGGCAAGCCATTCGGTCAGATTTTGCAATCCCCAAAGCGCTGAAAACTGTCCCATCTGGCTTGGGCAAATTGCGACGGTATCGAGGAATTTCTCAGCCTCGGCCATAAGCTCGGGGGACGTAATCATCGCGCCGACGCGGTGGCCCGTTAGGCGGAACGCCTTGGAAAATGAATAAAGGTGGATCAGCGTTTGATCCCAATCGGCTTGTTGAAACAGCGGATGTGGCACGCCAGTTTGGCTGTGAAAGTCGCGGTAGGTCTCATCAACAATCAGCTTGATGCCAGTCTCTTGTGCAAGTTTGAAGAACGCAAGAACAAGCGCTGCGGGGTATTCCGCACCTGCGGGGTTGTTTGGCGTGACGAGCGAAATAGCGCGCGTGCGCTTCGTGATCAATCTGCGCGCGACCTCTGGATCAGGTAGCAAAGCTGCGTTTGTTGGCAGAGCGACGGCCTGAACGCCAGCCATATCGAGCCACATTTTATGATTGAAATACCAAGGGGTCGGCAAAAGGACTTCATCACCGGCTTGCGCAATCGCGCTTATTGCAGCAGCGAAAGCTTGGTTGCAGCCTGAGGTGATCGCCACCTGTTTCGAAGTGATCGAAGCGCCGTAGGCGACGCTCCATTGCGACGCGACTTCTGCTCGCAAGTCAGGCAGACCCAACACCGGCCCATATAGATGCGCTTGCGGCTCGTTCACGATGATGTCCGCCATCGCCGCGCGCATCTCGGCAGGGGGCAAATCCACAGGTGCAGCTTGGCTGACGTTGATCAAAGGGCGCTCTGGCGGGAAATCCACACCATCTAACCAGCGGCGCGCTTCCATGACGGGGGGTGCGAATGTGTGCTCGGTTGCAGAGGTCACGAAGCTAGTCCTGACCGCGATAAGGCTGCACATATTGCAGCGCCATATCCCACGGGAAGAAAATCCACGTATCTTGGCTGACGCCCGTGATGAACGTATCCGTCTGCGGCTCACCAGATGGCTTGGCGTAGACACAGGCGTAATGCGCGTTGGGGTAGAGCGAACGCACGAGTTCCAGCGTTTTGCCGCTATCCACCAGATCGTCCACGATCAAAATGCCTGTGCCGTCGCCCATCAGCTCTGCGTCAGGCGCTTTTAGAACCTTCGCTTCACGACGCTCTGTCGCAGCACCGCCGCCGGAGTGGTAAGACACAACAGCAATCGTATCGACCGCACGAATGTCCAATTCGCGCGCAACGATCATCGCAGGGGCCATACCGCCACGCGTGATCGCAACAACTGCTTTCCATGCACCATCGTCGGGACCTTTGCCATCTAGACGCCACGCAAGTGCGCGCGCATCGCGGTGAAGTTGATCCCAGCTGACGTGAAATCCTTTTTCATGGGGCAAACGATCGGTCATGGGCGATTCTCCGAAGACATAGTTTTTAGCGACTGAGCAAAAGCTTTAGACCCAAAAAGCCCAAAACAGAAGCTGCGATACGATCAAGAATGGGTTTGGCACGCAAATAGCCAGCACTGACATGTTTGGTGGAAAAGGCGAGCACAAGCGCGCTGCCTACGATCAATTCGATAACAAGATGATTGAGCACAACAATGGATTTATCCGCAAACGCCATGCCTTGCGGGAAGATCACCATGATCACAGCACCTGCAAACAGAACGGACTTTGGATTGCTCATATTCACTAACATACCGCCCCAAAACGCACGCATCGGCGGTGTGGGGGCATCCCCCATCGGCGCGCGCGCGTGCGTCCACGTTTGATAGGCGATCCAGATCAAATACAGCGCACCGATGGTCTTGAGTGCGATAAAAGCCCAAGGAAAAACCGCGAAAATCGCATCAAGCCCCAAGAAAGCCAGCGCCGTCCAAGTCGCTGCCATCACGCCCAAACCCCAGACCGTATAAAGCCCAGCCATGCGTCCACTCGCGAGTGTGGTGCGGATGAAATAAAGCATCGCAGGGCCGGGACTTAGGATCGCGGCAAGTAGCGTAAGGTTGAATGCGATCAGATGGGCCAGTTCCATGCGCTTAGTCTTTGGACATGTCCGGCGCGTCGACTGCCTTCATACCAACGACGTGATACCCTGCATCCACGTGGTGCGTTTCACCAGTTACCCCAGAGCTGAGATCGCTGAGCAGATAAAGCGCAGATTTGCCGACATCGTCTGTGGTTACATTGCGGCGCAGCGGGCTGTTGTACTCGTTCCACTTCATAATGTAGCGGAAATCGCCGATGCCAGAGGCGGCAAGCGTTTTGATCGGGCCTGCGGAAATCGCGTTGACGCGAATACCGTCTTTGCCAAGATCTTCGGCCATATAGCGCACAGAAGCCTCCAAAGCCGCCTTCGCCACGCCCATCACATTGTAGTGCGGCATGATCCGCTCAGCACCATAGTAGGTCAGGGTGACTGCGCTGCCGCCTTCGTTCATTAGTTTTTCTGCACGCTGCATAATGGCTGTGAACGAATAAACAGAGATGTCCATCGTCATCGCAAAGTTGTCGCGCGACGTGTCTACGTAACGGCCACGCAGCTCGCTTTTGTCGGAAAAGCCGATTGCGTGAACAACAAAGTCAAAGGTGCCCCAGCGCTTTTCGATTTCCGCGAACAAAGCGTCCATTGATTCTGCGCTACCCACGTCACAGGGCACCACAAAATCGCTTCCTAGCTGCGCTGCGAGCGGCTCGACCCGTTTTTTCAACGCGTCCCCTTGGTAAGAAAATGCAAGCTCTGCGCCTGCATCTGAACAGGCTTTCGCGATACCCCATGCGATAGATTTGTCATTGGCTAAGCCCATGATCAGGCCGCGTTTTCCGGCCATAAGTGCGTTGGACATGTGATCGCTCCAGTTTCAATTGTTGCGTTTGTCTTTAGGGCAATGGGTCCAGCGCATCAAGCTTTGCACCTTTAATTGCCTGCGGGTCAGGCTTGTTTGCCTTGAAAAGCTGGCCTAAGGCCTAGTTTGCAGCGCTGGACGAAGCGAAGATGGAGCGTATGAAATGTCGGATAGAAGCGGACTTTTTGCAGGGGATGACCCTTTTGTGATCGCCAAAGATTGGCTCGCGGAAGCGGTAGAGAGCGAAATTAACGATCCGAATGCGATCGCGCTGAGCACGGTTGATGCGAATGGTCTTCCCAATGCACGCATGGTGCTTTTGAAAGACATCGAGGACGCAGCCTTCGTGTTTTACACAAACTATGAGAGCGCAAAGGCGGGCGAACTCGATAGCGCGGGCAAAGCTGCGTTCGTGATGCATTGGAAGTCTTTGCGTCGTCAAATCCGTGTACGCGGTATCGTGACCAAAGAAGAAGGTCCGCAAGCAGACGAGTACTATAATTCACGTTCGCTCAAGAGCAGACTAGGGGCGTGGGCAAGTCAGCAATCGCGTCCTTTGAACGGGCGAGCGGCCTTGATGGCTGAAGTGGCAAAAGTGACAGCAAAGCATGGCACGTCACCTCAGCGCCCCCCTTTTTGGGGTGGTTACAGGATCACGCCGTTGGAGATAGAGTTCTGGGCAGATGGTGCATTTCGCCTACATGACCGTTTCGTTTGGCGGCGCGAAAGCGTTGATGCCGCATGGGATATCACACGGTTAAACCCGTGAATTTCATGTGACGTGAAATTGCAAGGCTCTGTTTTCTATGCGTTTTTAGAGCTTGATATGTTTGCCTGAATTTCATCAGATGCAAGACAGGGACGAGGTTTTAAAAAGTGGTGGAAACTATGACTTCTGAAGAGACGACGCGTGCAGCACGCGGCGTCGTCAAATGGTTTGATCCGGCAAAAGGATTTGGCTTCGTGGTTGCGGAAGAAGGTGGCGTAGATATTCTTCTACACGCCAACGTCCTGCGCAATTTTGGGCAAAATTCTGTGGCGGACGGAGCCTCGATCGAGATCGTCACGCAAGTCACGGATCGCGGCTGTCAGGCTATTGAAGTCATATCGATTGAACCACCGAAAAATGATGCAGGACCCGCGCTTCCTGATCTGGAAGATTTCGATCCTGAGCAGCTTGCAAATGTCGAGCTACAGCCAGCGCGCGTCAAATGGTTCGATAAGGGCAAAGGATTTGGCTTTGCCAATGTCTTTGGCTCAGACGCCGACATTTTTGTGCACGTAGAAGTTTTACGCCGCTCGGGCTTGGCCGATTTAGCACCGGGTGAAGCATTGGCGATCCGTGTGATTGATGGTAAACGCGGCCTCATGGCAATTGAGGTGAACGCATGGGAAGCAGCTCTACACTAACCCAAGTATTGAGTGCCGGAAGTTTCGCGATCAGCGTTCTCAGTGGCGCGGCTTTCGCAGAAGATACTTGTGCTGAGGATAAAGTTCTCATCCGTGGAGCATTCGGCGAAGCACGCTTCACCATAGAGCTTGCCGATGAACCTGCCGAGCGTGCGCAAGGGCTTATGAACAGAGAATCCATGGCGCCTTCTGCTGGGATGCTTTTCGTGTTTGAGCAACCTCAACCAGTAGCGTTCTGGATGAAAAACACGCTGATCCCGCTTGATATGATATTTACAGATTCGTCTGGGCGCGTTGCGCGTATCCACGAAAATGCGATCCCACATGATGAGACGCCGATTCCCGGTGGTGACGGTATCTATGCCGTGCTCGAAATCAACGGCGGACTAAGCAAAACCTACGGCTTTCAAGTGGGTGATGCGCTGCAACATCCGGCCTTTTCTGACGGCCTTGCAGTAATTCCGTGCAAAGAGTGATTTTCGGGCTTTTCATCTCGTGGCGACACAGCTAAACACCGCCTCAGTCGGGGCGTAGCGCAGCCTGGTAGCGCGACGGTTTTGGGTACCGTAGGTCGCAAGTTCGAATCTTGCCGTCCCGACCACTTCACCCACATATCTTCCAAATTTGGCTTTAGTCCAAACGCGCCATTGCTGCGCTCTACCATATGGTGTGGTTTTTATGAAAGGAGCACCACAGGTAGTAGTTTTACGCGTGCTGCCTGCCATATAGAGTATTTCTAGTGCGAGAATGTCACGTTCGCGGCTTTTCAAAATTTTAACCTCATGGTCAAAATTGATTAATCTCTTGTTAGGGAATCTTCATCTCCTGAGTGAGCAAAAATAGCTAAGCCTGCAGCAAACAAAGGTTTTTTGGGTTAGCGATTCCCACGTGAACTTCGGGGCGAATTGCACTGAATCACACGAGGTCGTGAACGCCTCAAAATTGGCGCTCACGTCAACGCAAAAAACATCACGAAAACGTAAATAATTGGATTGACCGTCCGCAGGCAAATACGTCAGTTTGTGGGAGCGAGGCAGGTAAGCCACAAGATATAGTGGCAAAAGTTCTCTAGCTGGAAAATTGGCAGTATCGGTCAGATTGGTCCGTTGCGCTTAATCATGCGGTCCTATTCAGTCCGTGTGGCGATGCTTTGGGTTCTTCCTCGCACGAGGCGCGCAGGCGCAGGCAACGGAACGTTAGAGTATTTGGGAAGGCTCGGACCATGAAGATTAGCAGACATTTTACCAAAACAGGCGAAGACGCATACGCATCGCTTGAATTTGTATCCACCGTATCCGAGATCCGGAACCCAGACGGTTCCATCGTGTTCAAACTAGACGATGTTGAAGTCCCAAACACTTGGTCGCAGGTTGCGTCTGATGTGATCGCTCAAAAATACTTCCGCAAAGCCGGTGTTCCCAACAAGACCTCGAAGGTCAAAGAAAAGGGCATTCCTGAATTCCTATGGCGTTCTGAGCCAGCCGCAGACAATGACGGGTTTCGCGGCGAAACCTCTTCTAAAGAAGTCTTTGACCGCCTCGCGGGCGCGTGGGCATACTGGGGCTGGAAGGGTGGTTACTTCACCACCGAAGCCGACGCTCAGACGTATTATGACGAGATGCGCTTTATGCTCGCGACACAGCGCGCAGCGCCGAACTCTCCTCAGTGGTTCAACACGGGCCTTCACTGGGCATATGGCATCGACGGACCTGCGCAAGGTCACCACTACGTTGACTATGAGACCGGCGTCCTCACCAAATCGAAATCTTCCTATGAGCACCCGCAGCCGCATGCGTGCTTTATTCAGTCCGTTTCAGACGATCTGGTCGGCGATGGTGGTATCATGGACCTTTGGGTCCGCGAAGCGCGCCTGTTCAAATATGGCTCCGGTACTGGCACGAACTTCTCAAGCTTGCGTGCCGACGGTGAGCAGCTCTCTGGTGGCGGTAAGTCCTCTGGCCTGATGGGTTTCCTCAAGATCGGTGACCGCGCAGCTGGCGCGATCAAGTCAGGCGGCACAACACGTCGCGCCGCGAAGATGGTGATTTGCGATGCAGACCACCCTGACATCCAGGAATTCATCAATTGGAAGGTGAAGGAGGAGCAGAAAGTTGCTTCCATCGTCGCTGGCTCCAAGATGCACGAACAGCACCTTAACGAAATCTTCAAAGCGATCCGCGCTTGGGATGGTTCGTCTGAGGACTCTGTTGATCCAAAGAAGAACCCACAGCTGAAAGCGGCGATCCGCGGTGCCAAGAAAACGGCAATCCCTGAGACATATGTGAAGCGCGTTCTTGATTATGCAAAGCAAGGCTATGCATCCATCGAGTTCCCCACATACGACACAGATTGGGATTCAGAGGCGTATGCGTCCGTTTCCGGCCAAAACTCTAACAACTCCGTGCGTGTCACTGACAGCTTTCTGAAAGCTGTCGAAGCGGACGGTGATTGGGAGTTGATCCGCCGCACAGACGGCACGGTCGCTAAAACAATCAAAGCACGCGACCTGTGGGAAGACATCGGTCACGCCGCGTGGGCCTGTGCAGATCCCGGCATCCAGTACCACGATACGGTCAACGCATGGCACACATGCCCAGAAGACGGCGAAATTCGCGGTTCCAACCCGTGTTCTGAATATATGTTCCTGGACGACACGGCCTGTAACCTCGCATCCATGAACTTGCTAAAGTTCTACAAGGACAGCAAATTTCAAGCGGATGAGTATGTGCACGCCACACGTCTCTGGACAGTAACGCTGGAAATCTCTGTGATGATGGCGCAGTTCCCATCCAAAGAGATCGCGCAACGTTCCTACGACTTCCGTACATTGGGTCTTGGCTATGCCAACATCGGCGGCTTGCTGATGAACATGGGTCATTCATATGACAGCGACGAGGGCCGCGCGCTTTGTGGGGCTTTGACGGCTGTGATGACGGGTGTGTCCTATGCAACCTCTGCTGAAATGGCGGGCGAGCTTGGTGCATTCGCAGGGTACAAGAAGAACCAAGCGCACATGCTGCGTGTCATGCGCAACCACCGCAACGCCGCATATGGCGCGACGGACGGCTACGAGACGCTCGACATCAAGCCTGTTGCGCTTGATCTGGTAAACTGCCCTGACGCGGACCTGACCAAGCTGGCGATGGCCTCTTGGGACGACGCTTTGGCAAAAGGCGAAAAGTACGGGTACCGCAACGCACAAGTCTCTGTGATTGCCCCAACCGGCACTATCGGTCTGGTGATGGATTGTGACACGACGGGCATCGAGCCTGACTTCGCACTCGTTAAGTTCAAGAAACTCGCGGGCGGTGGTTATTTCAAGATCATCAACCAATCTGTTCCCGCGGCGCTTGAGAACCTTGGTTACGGCTCTGCGCAGATCGAAGAGATCGTCTCATATGCGGTTGGTCATGCCTCTATCGGTAACGCGCCGGGCATTAATACCACGTCTTTGGTCGGCCACGGGTTTGGGGCAAATGAATTGGCGAAGATTGAAGGCGCGCTTGCCTCTGCTTTCGACATTCGCTTTGTGTTCAACCAGTGGACGCTGGGCGAAGAGTTCTGTACCGGTGTCCTTGGGATCCCAGCGGAAAAGCTGAACGATCCTTCGTTCGATTTGCTCAAGCACTTGGGATATTCCAAAGCGGATATCGACGCGGCGAACGATCATGTGTGTGGTACAATGACGCTGGAAGGCGCGCCGTACCTCAAAGACGAGCACCTCAGCATCTTTGATTGTGCCAATCCATGCGGCAAGAAGGGCAAGCGTTTCTTGTCCGTCGATAGCCACATCTACATGATGGCTGCGGCGCAGTCGTTCATCTCTGGCGCGATCTCCAAGACAATCAACATGCCCAACGATGCGACCATCGAGGACTGCCAGAAAGCCTATGAGTTGAGCTGGTCCTTGGGTGTTAAAGCCAATGCGCTGTATCGCGACGGATCGAAACTGAGCCAACCACTGGCTGCGGCTTTGGTTGAGGACGATGATGACGCGATGGACATCCTCGAGAGCGGTAACATCACCGAAAAAGCGGCTGTTATTGCAGAGAAAATCATCGAAAAGGTGATCGTCAAAGAGATCGTCAAATCCAACCGCGAAAAGATGCCTGAGCGCCGTAAAGGTTACACTCAGAAAGCGGTTGTTGGAGGTCACAAGGTCTATTTGCGCACGGGTGAGTATGAGGATGGCCAGCTTGGCGAAATCTTCATCGACATGCACAAAGAGGGTGCGGGTTTCCGCGCGATGATGAACAACTTCGCGATTGCTGTGTCTGTCGGTCTTCAGTACGGCGTGCCGCTGGAGGAGTTCGTGGACGCCTTCACCTTCACCAAGTTCGAGCCAGCAGGCATGGTGCAAGGCAACGACAGCATCAAGAATGCGACGTCGATCTTGGATTACATCTTCCGCGAGTTGGCTGTGTCTTACTTGGACCGCACGGACCTCGCGCACATCAAGCCAACGGGCGCATCGTTTGACGATCTGGGCCGTGGCGCGGAAGAGGGCGTGAGCAACGTTTCAGAGTTGAGCGACAAAGCAGCGACCAACTCGTTGGAAGTCTTGAAGCAGATTAGCTCTACCGGATATTTGCGCAAGCGTTTGCCGCAGGAATTGATCGTGCTGCAAGGTGGCCAAGCAGGTGCAGTAGCGTTGAGCGGGACGGCTGATCCGGTCGCGGCTTTGCAGACCTTGGTGCCAGAGGTGAGCGTTGCAGCCGTGATGCCCGCGAGCACAAGCTCAGCGGCAATTGGATCTGCGACAAGCATGGATCAACGCACCAAAGCGAAGATGCAGGGCTATGAAGGCGAAGCTTGTGGGGAGTGTGGTAACTACACGCTCGTGCGCAACGGAACCTGCATGAAGTGCAACACCTGCGGCGGGACATCCGGCTGCAGTTAAGCAAAACGGTGCAATGCGAATTTTCTAGAAAATTCGGGCGCATCAAAATCCGGTCACGAGGCCCTTCAGGGGGCCTCTGACGCAAATCAGGCCGCAGGCAAAAAATATTCCGAGCGGTGATAAATGATGAGCTTGAATTTGCGAACCTGGGGAGCCTTTTGGCTCCCCATTTTTTGTGTCTAGTCGCGGGTTTCCCAGAGCACATCTGCCGCAGCGATGGTTTTGCCATCGTAGCTGACTTCATCAGGGGCGTAGTTGATCCAGAAGCGATGTGTTTGCGTCTCACGCAGGCGCAATCCGCTGGGTAGGCGCTGCGTGGGAATGTTGGCCTGAGCCGCTAAGCCTTCTAGGATGTCAACGTAGCTTGCGGCCTCTGGCCAGCCTGCGACGTAGTGCAATCCGCCCGTGCGCATGATCGCGGGAGCACCGCGCGCAGTGCGTAAAGTGACCTCGGCGGAGCCATCGAGCTCTTCAAACCAGTGCAAAAACGCACCGCCGTTTACTAGTTCGACACTTGTGCTTGGCGGCATGCTTTCAACGCGCGACACGGTGCAGTCGAGGCCCGCAACATTAGGTCCCATCGGTGTCGGAATGCTTAGCTCGGAGGTTTTTGAGCCTGTGCGCGGACCGATCAATGCGACGCCTTTGTAGTTTTGAAGACTTTCTGACGTTTCCAAGAGCCCGGGGGCAAGCACCAGATCATAGCCGCTCAAATCCGCGTTGGGTGCAACAATATCGAGCGACAGGCCCAAACGGCGTGCGGCGCGATACGTCTCAAACGCGAGACGGAACATGTCGAAATCCGCGCCTTGCGGTTGTGCTTCCCAAGCCCAGCACGAGACATAGTCGAAGATCAAGGCGACGCGTGCTTTGAACGTACCGACCTCTGGCATTGCCTCTAATTCGCGCGCGACTTGGCGTGCCTCGTCCAGCGCAGGGGCAGGGGCGGCATCCGGGCGCAAAAGTCCCGCATGCATCTGTTCTTGTGCAAAAGGAGCCTGACGCCAGCGAAAGTAAAGCACGGCTTCTGCGCCGTGCGCGAACGCTTCCCATGCCCAAAGGCGCGCCATTCCGGGCAGAGGTGCGGGATTGTAAGGTGCCCAGTTCACAGGGCCGGGCTGCTGTTCCATCACCCACCAACGGCCGTCATGCGCTTTGCGCGTGCCACGCATCGAGCCAACCGTGCGGTAAAGATCATGGTGGAACGCCTGCATGTCAGGATCACCTTGGCGCAGATAGCGCGCTTTGTGCTCTGGCGTGCCCTCAAGGCGGTCTGATAGAAAGCCAATCGGATAGCTGTCCCAAGAGGCAATATCGAGGTCCGCGCCCACATCATAGTGATCGAAATCCGTGACTCGGCCCATGTAGTTATGGATCAGCGGAACGTCCGTATGAGCGCGCAGTACGTCGGTTTGAACGCGATTGAACCGCACAACCTGATCGGAAGAAAACCGTCTAAATGCAAGCACATGCGATGGATTGGGTTCTGTCACTGTAAGATTGGGTAAGCCGATCTGATCAAAGCTGTCATACTCCATGGACCAAAAAATATTCCCCCACGCGCGGTTCAGTGCATCAGGGCTTTGATAGGTTTGCGCGCACCAGTCTTGGAATGCGCGCTTGGCGGCGTCTGAATAGCTTACGGTTGTTTCGTGGCAGCCATATTCATTGTCCGTTTGCCATGCTTGAATATGTGGATTGCGTGCGAAACGGTTGGCCAAAATTTCCGTGATACGGCGGGATTCTGCAATGAACCCTTCATGCGAGAAGCAGTAGTGCCGACGTGAGCCAAACCCTCGCGTGCGCCCTTCGGCATCGACTGCAAGCATGTCAGGATGTTTGTCGAGCATCCAGCGTGGTGGTGTTGCTGTGGGCGTGCCAAGGATCACCTTTAGGCCTGCGTCACCCAGTACATTGATGGCGCGCTCAAGCCAGTCGAGTTGCAGGTCACCGGGCGATGGTTCTAGGCGCGACCACGCAAATTCGCCGACGCGCACCCATGTGAGGCCTGCCTCGATCATCTGCGCGGCATCAATGGCCCAGCGATCCTCAGTCCAATGTTCGGGGTAGTAGCAAACGCCAAGCGTGCGTTTCATAAGATCACCTGATGTTCTTTTTGACCTTTGCCAATGCCGTGCAAGATAAAGGTTTTCCCATTGTCACCGAGTTCGCCGCGAATGCCATCCGTCGCGGAGGTCACAAACATATCGCTCAGTTCAGATCCACCAAATGCAGGACAGGTCGTATGACGACCGCCAACCTCGTGCGACGCAACGAGAGTGCCATCAGGTGCATATCCGTTGACGCAGAAAGAACCCCAAAGCGCGACCCAAAGCGTGCCATTGGCGTCTATCACCGCACCGTCGGGGTTTACGTTCGCCTCATTGAGGTCGAGCCAGACCTTTGCTTTTGCGTTGGGCCAGCCTGTTTCTGGATCCAGCGTGACGCGCATAATTTGTTTGGTCACGGTGTCCGTGTAATTGGCGAAGGTTGCGTCCACAGCGAAGCAGATCGCGTTCGGGATTGTGATGTCGGTTGCAATCACGCGAAGCTCGCCTTTGTAAAAACGATAAATTGCACCTGCATTCGGCTCTGCGTTAAAGCCCATAGTCCCGATCCAAAAGCCGCCCCAAGGATCGACGCGCCCATCATTGGAACGCGTGATGGGGTTGTCGGTCTCAATATGCACGATTGGATCGCTGAGTGCGCCGTTCGTTATATCAAATCGGTGCAGACCGATCTCGGATGCGATAAGTAAGGTGCTCTCATCAATCCAGCCCGCAGCTGAAACGCTGAGATCGAAATCCCAGGTTTGCGCTTTGCTGTGCAATTTGCGCGCGTTGATATCGAACCAGAAAAGCTCTTGGCGGGTAGGGTGCCACAGCGGCCCTTCGCCAAGCCCGCAAGGCCGTTCGTCAAATATCATTTGGGCTGGGCTAAGTCGAAGGCTTTGACCATTGCCGCCGCACGTTGGGCGACTTCAGCGGCAGTAAAGCCAGGTTTATAAAGCGCGGAGCCGATGCCAAAGCCGTCTGCGCTGGCTGCGATCCACTCTGCGAAATTCGTGTGATCAGCACCACCTACGGCGTAAACCTGTGTGCCAATCGGCAACACGGCGCGAATGGCTTTCAAACCGTCAAACCCAAGAAGCGAGGCAGGGAAAATCTTGAGACCATCTGCCCCTGCACTGAGCGCATCAAAGCACTCTGTCGGGGTCATCACGCCGGGATAGCTATCAAGGCCCGCCAGCTTGGTCGCAGCGATCACTTTCTTGTCTGCATTCGGGGAGACGATCAATTTGCCGCCTGCTTTGGCGACGTCCAGAACCGTTTCAACTGTGATGACAGTGCCGGCACCGATTTGCGCGATATCACCGTAGGCTTTGGCCAGTTTTTCGATGGATTTCAAGGCAGAGGGTGAATTCATCGGGACTTCGATTCGGGTGATGCCTGCATCAATAAGGCCCGCGGCGATGTCTTTGACTTCAATCGGAGTAACACCGCGCAAAATGGCGATAAGAGGACGGCTCATAATTATGACTTTCCGGTTAATGCTTTGTAGGTTGCGCATAATCCAGCGCGGGTCACGGATGCTGCGTCACTTAAAGTGGCGTCGACGCCTTGCTGCGCAAGGGCCTGCTGGTAAAGAGTGCACAAAGTGCTGGATCCAATCAACGCGACGTTTTGACCGAGCCAATATGGTTTGGCCGCGGCCAGCTCCATTCCGATCAGCGCGCCGGACAGCTTGGCGCGTGCGGTGGCGGCACTTTGTCCGTTGAGCAAGTCAGCCGCACGTAGTGAAAAAAGGTTGGTGGTGAACTTTTCTGGCCTTGATAGCGTCTCGGATGCGGCATTCAGGAACGCGCTCTCGTCCATGTCAGTGCCGTTGAGAGAGTGGCGTAAAACTGTACCTGTGCTTATGGCGTCGAACAGTTCGCCAGTCATGAAGGTGCGAAAGCTCACGATCTCGCCCGCGCTCACGTGGACCCATTTGCAATGGGTGCCTGGCAAACACAACACGCCGTCCCAATCCGGATTAAGGGCGAGAAAGCCAGCGATTTGGGTTTCTTCGCCGCGCATGACGTCGGCCGGATCGGGCTGTTTGATGCCTGAAATCAGCCAGACGTGCAGATCATCACCAACGTTGGACACGCGAACCGGCGCATCTGATTTAGCGCTGCAAGGGACGCCGCGATAAGGTGCTTCTTGCCAACCTTGGCGCGATCCGACCATGCCACAGGCGATGACGGTGCATGGATTAGGGACGGTCCAATCGGCAATCAGTGCGCGCAAAACAGGTTCAAATTCGTTTGGCGCGAGCGAAGACATGCCTTTGTCAGACGTTGCTTCGCCCAAAACGGTGCCGCCTGCATCCATCGCGAAGGCACGCAAATTGGACGTGCCCCAATCAACTGCAATCCAGTCTGGTGAAATGGGCGCAGCTTGGCTCATCCTGTCACCACAACGCCGCCATCGATCACCAGTGATTGGCCCGTCATGGCGCGGCTAAGATCAGATGCGAGGAACAGCGTGCCGCCAACGATGTCTTCGGGGGCAAGTGGATCATCAAGGCATTGACGTTCCAGATGTGCTGCAAGACCGTCTTCAGTCACCCACATATCCTTTTGCTTTTGCGTGAGAACCCAACCGGGCGCGAGCGCGTTGACGCGGATCTTGTCGGGCCCGAATTCGCGCGCGAGCGATCGTGTGAGGCCGTTGATCGCGGAATTGGCGGCGGTGTAGAGGGGGTAGCCTGCATTGCCCATCATGTAAGAAATCGAAGTGAAGTTAATGATGGAGCCACCACCAGCTGCGGCCATCATTGGCGCTACGTGTTGGCAGGCAAAGACGTAAGCTTTGAAGTTGATGTCCATCATCCAGTTGTAGAAATCTTCGTCGATTTCGGAAGTGGCATGGCGTTTGTCATTGGCGGCGTTGTTGATCAGCGTGGTGATCGGGCCGTGGCGCTCGGCGGCCTCATTCATTGTCGCTTTAAGACGCTCAATGTCTGTGATGTCGCATTGCATGAAATGGGGGCGATTGCCGTGCTTCTGTTTCATTTCATTGCAGAATTCTGTGGCATCCGAGCGACCGACTATGGCAACGCGCGCGCCTTGCTTCACGAAGCCCTCGGTGAGAGCTGCGCCAATGCCATTGCCACCGCCTGTGATATAGATCGAGGCGTCTTTGAATTCGCTAAATTGTGCAGTCAATGTCGAAGCTCCTTGCGGTGAGGGTGGCCGATTTTTCTAGAAAAATCGAGGCCTCCGCCACGGAAAATTACTGAGATATTTTTAAAGAGAGGAAGAATCAGAGTTTGCGCCCTTCGATGACCCACATAGTATCGGGGAAATCCCACGGCAGCGTGAGGCCTTGGTGCATGAGATAGTTGCCGGAAACGGTGATATTTTCATTTTTCAGGATCGGTGTCCCACGCGAAAGTGAGGGTGCTGTGATGCGGTTGCGCAGACAGATCTCGTATTGCGCGTCTGGATCAAGACGCGTCATGCGTAAAGGACGTGGCGCGATTTGGGTTGAGGTCGCGGCTTTGCCCGCAAAAACCACGAATTGCGTGTCATCTTCGGCCAATTGTTGTTCTGCGATCAATGAGGGATCCGCGCTATCAAGGCGCAAGATATCTGCGCGCTCCATCCAAATTCGGTTGTGTTTCCACCACGCGGTCACGTCTTTGAGGACGGTATGTTCGTGCGCAGTCAGCTCGCGGGGGTCCATCTCAAATCCCATGTGGCGCTGTGCGGCGACCCATGCGCGCATGGAAATGTCGATCACGCGGCCAGAGGTGTGGCAATGGCGCGGGCCGACGTGAGAGCCTGTGACATTGAGTGGTAGGAAGAGGGCGGCGTCGTGTTGCATGCGCAGACGTTCAAGCGCGTCGTTGGAATCTGAGAGCCAGACGCGCTGCGTGCGGGTCAGGATGCCAAAGTCGATGCGACCACCACCCGAAGCGCAGCTTTCTATCTCTACCATTGGGAAGTCCGCGCGCAGACGGTCGATCAGCGCATAAGAGCCGCGTGTTTGCGCAGCATCAGGGGCGGGGAGCACGCGGTTGTGGTCCCATTTGATGTAATCAATCGGGTACTGAGACAGGATTGCGGCCATGCGGTCGTAGATGAAGTCGCGCACCTCTGTCAGGGCCATGTTAAGCGCTTTTTGTTGACGGCCAAGGGTTTGATCCTCAGAGCCGAGTGCCCAATCAGGATGCGCGCGGTGCAGATCGCTGTCAGGGTTGATCATCTCTGGTTCGAACCAGATGCCAAAGGTCATGTCTTTGGAATGGACGTGATCAATTAATGGACCGAGGCCGTCTGGGTATTTACGCGGATCGACTTCCCAATCGGATAGCGAAGTGGTGTCGTCATCGCGTTGCCCGAACCAGCCGTCATCAAGAACGAAGCGATCCGCGCCTAAGTCGGCGGCGCGGTCTGCGATGTCTTTCAGGACGTCGAGTTTGTGATCGAAATAGACCGCTTCCCAGCAGTTGTAATGCACAGGGCGCGGGCGGTTTGGATCGGGGAATGTGACGATATGATCGCGCACGTGGCGTTGGAACGAGACGGCGCAGCCGTTTAACCCATCGTAGCTATAGACAGCATAAAGTGGTGCGGAGGTGAAGCGCGTGGAGGCGGTGGCCTCGACCCGTGGTGCGTGGCCGAACTGGATTTGGCGGCGACCATCGGGAAGCTCTTCAGCGATCATCTTGTGACCACCGGACCATCCGTAGTGGAACGCGTGCGCGGAACCTGTGGTGTTGGTCGCGCCGAATTCAGGGATAATCAAGCCGGGGAAATGTTCGTGGCCTGTGCGCCCTGTGCGGTTCTCGCGCATGCGGATGCCTGGGGACCAAGCGGTGCGATGGGGTTGAAATTCACCACACCAACGCCCTGCGAAGTCGATCATTTCAGCGCTTTGCTGGGATGCAGGAAAGACTGGGGCAGAGAGCCAATGCAAATGGATTGGCTTGTCCGCATCCAGTGTGGCTTGGGACGTGATGATATGGGTGACAGGGTCAATCTGGAAGGTGGCGGTATAGTTTAGACCGTGCGTGTCATCGCGGTAGACCAGCTTGATCGCAGCTTCGGTGACGTCGTCGCTTTCAAAGCAGAACTTCGGCAGCAAGGGCGTGCCATTCTCGGAACGGATGATCATACCCGGCTGGCCGGGGAAGGTGCGCGAGGCTTCGGGGCAAATGCTGAGATCGGGGTTCTCATCGAGCATACCGCCCGTTACGTCCAGCGCATGTGCGGCGTGGATCGTCGCCAAGTCCTCAGCCATCGGCAGGGGCGCGCCCCAATAAACCACTTGCGGTAAACGCGCACCCGTAGCGGCCAGCACCAGCGTCTGGCGGCTGCAATCTAATCTCCAGTGTTGCATCTTATTTAACGGCACCCAGTGTTAGGCCTGCGATAAAGTGCTTCTGCATCAAGAAGAACATCAAGACAGGGGGCAGGGCGGCGACGATAGAGCCTGCGCTCATCAAGTGATACGCCGCGCGATATTGAGAATTAAAGGCGGTGATCCCTGCCGTGACGGGCTGTGCATCAGGGCCTTGGGTGAGGACGACCGCCCAGAAGTAGTCGTTCCAGATGAAGGTAAAAATCAGCACGGCAAGGGCTGCGAGTGCAGGTTTCATCAAGGGCAGGACGACGTAGAGGAAGATCTGCCATTCGCGCACGCCTTCGACGCGGGCTGCTTCGATGAGCGGGAAAGGCAGCGCGCGGATGAAGTTGCGCATGAAGAGGGTGCAAAATCCGGTTTGGAACGCGATGTGGAACAGGATCAGGCCGGTCTTTGTGTCATAGAGGTTCATGTTCACGGTCAGATCGCGCACAGGGACCATCAGGATTTGGAAGGGTACGAAGTTGCCTGCGATGAACATGAAAAAGATCAGCAGGTTGCCTTTGAATTTATAAATACCCAGCGCGAAACCCGTCATGGACGACAGTGCGATTGTGCCAAGGACCGTGGGCACGGTGATGAAAACAGAGTTGAGCAGGTAACGCGGCATGTCGCTCTCAAAGAAGACTTTGCCGTAGTTTTCAAAGAAATTGAAGCTGCTCGGAACGCCCCAGTAATTGCCGTTGGTGAAGTCTGAATCTGGGCGGATCGAGAAGACGGCGACAGCGATCAGCGGCAAAAGCCACATGACAAGAACCACGGGCAGCAGGCCTTGATAGGCCATTTGATAGCTGCGGGACTTCTTTTCGATTGGGGTGGGAAACATCAGCGTGCCTCCTTTTCTTCGCGCCACATGGAATAGAGGAAGTAGACGATAAAGCCGAGCATGATGAAAAACAGCACGGTTGCGATGGCAGAGCCATAACCCATGCGGAAGCCAAACTCGGAAAGGCTTTCTTCAAACATGTAAAAGCTGAGAACGCGGGTCGATCCGAAAGGGCCGCCGTTGGTCATGATAGAGATCAGATCGAACGAACGAAGCGCGCCGATGATGGTCACAACGAAAGCGATGAAAGTCGCGGGTTTTAGCTGAGGTAGGATCACGTACCAGAGCATCTTGTGACCCTTAGCACCATCGAGGCGCGCGGCTTCGACTTGCTCGGGGTCAACGGCGTTTAGACCTGTGAGATAAAGGATCATACAGTAAGCGGTCTGCGGCCAAAGGCCTGCGGCGATGATGCCGTAGGTCGCCATAGTCGGATCGCCAAGGATGTTGATAGAGCCAAGATTGAAGAAGCCGAGAATTGCGTTCAGCAGACCTTCGCGCGGCAGGTAGAACCAAGAAAAGACGAGACCAACGACCACTTGCGAAATCACGAATGGAAAGAAGAACAGCGATTTATAAAGGCGGATACCGCGCACGGTTTGATTGAGGAACAGCGCGATGAACAGGCCCATCGGAATGGCGAGCAGATATAGCACCAACCATTTGAGATTGTTCCAGAAAGAGACTTCGAACTTGCGATCTATATTCTGATCGCCAACGCCGAAAAGGCGTTCGTAATGTGCTGTGCCAACCCATGTTTTCTCGCCCAGACCGTCCCATTCGTGGAAACTGATCCAGAAGCTTTGAAAGATCGGCATGATTACATAAAGTGCAAAGAACGCAATTCCGGGAATGAGGAAAAGCCACGGAGTGATGGCAATCTCATTGCGTCTGTACCAACTACGATCTTGAGGAACCGGTGTGGACATTACATCTTCTCCTGAGCTGGATGCACATGCGAAAACACTGCTGAATAAGTGCTTGCGGATAAGCGGGGTAAGGTGGCCACCCCCAAAGTCTGGGAGTGGCCGAAAGTGAAGCGTTATAGCTTACTTGTAGACGCGTGCGCGTGTCTCTTCGAGACGTGCAAGGATGTCATCCAAGTTGTCTGGGAACACCATGAACTCCTGAAGGCCTTCCATGCCTGCAGATGCCATTTCCGCTGGGAAATCACGGTCAAAGAACTGTGCAACGCCGCCTTTTGCGTTGTTGGACAGCATCTCGAAGCCTTTCGCGATGAACTTGTCGTCCGCGACAGAAGACGCAGAGTTCACTGGAAGCTGGCCCAGCTTGTCGCCACCGTTGATGTCAGACTGAACGTCCGCAGAAGTTACGAACTCCAAGAACGCTTTAGCCGCGTCTTTGTTTGTCGCACCGGATGGGATGTGGAACGTATCTGTTGGGGCGTCTTCACCCTGTGGCACGTCCGCGATTGTTGGGAACTGGTAGAAACCCAACTGATCATCCGTAAGACCTGCTTCACGCAGAGGCGCTACGGAGAAGTTACCCATCAGGTAAGCCGTTGCTTCGCCTTTGACCATGAACGGCAGAGCTTCCTGCCAAGAGTAGTTCTGGTGGTCATCAATGAACGCGCCCATGTCGATCAGCTTGCGCCAGTTTGCGAATGTCTCGCGGACACGCTCGTCTGTCCACTCAACTTCGCCTTGAGCGAGTTGCATGTGGAAATCAAAGCCGTTTGTACGCATGTTCATGTAGTCGAACCAACCGCCGGCAGTCCAAAGGAACTTGGAGCCGATTGTGTAGCACTTGCGACCAGAGTCGATGATCTTTGCGCAGTTCGCCATCTCTTCGTCGAACGTTGCCGGCTCTGTGAGGCCGAGCTCTTTGAAGATGTCTTCGCGGTAGTAGATGCCCCACTGGTAGTACGTGTATGGTACACCCCATTGCTTGCCGTCGATTGTCATCGCGCCTTTTGTGGAGGCAAGTGCCGCCATGGACTCGTCTGCCCAAACGTCAGAGACATCTTCGAACAGGCCAGCAGAAACATATGGACCCATGCGGTTCGCCGCGTACCAGTTCACAACGTCAGGTGCGTTGGCGCTGAGTGAGTTACGGATCTGTGTCTTCCAAGCTTCGCGGTCAACGATTGTGAGGTTAACCGTGAGGTCAGGGTGCATTTCGTCGAACTGAGCTGCAAGACCTTCCATCACTGCGCGTGGCGCAGGGTTGGACATGTCGGATGTGATGTTCAGCTCACCCTTGAGTTTCATGCCGTGGCCGTCTGCAAACGCAGCGCCCGCAAGGATTGTTGTAGCTGTGAGCGTCGCGACGGACGCTTTGATGATGGAACGCATGGTGTCCTCCCTAGGTGCATTCTTATGTCGAAAAGGGCGCGCGATCTCGCGTCACCCTATCGGTCTTTCTTTTCCGAAGTTAAGTTCCATTATTTGAAACTTGGTTTTGGATATTGATACTAAATCGGATCGGGGCTAGGCTTGTCAACAGCCAACACATGCGGCAGCGCAGCAATTTTAGGTTGAGTGCTCGCGGTTGGCGGAGAGGAAAAAGTGATGGGTCTGGACAAGGGTAAAAGCGACGGAACTGTCGGTAAGGCGTTGGAGATATTGGATCTTGTCGCTTCTTTCGAGCGACCTGTGCGCTTTTCCGATGTCCTTGAGATTGCTGAATTCCCTAAGGCTACTGTGTATCGGTTTATTCAAACGCTGACCTCGCAAGGGATGCTGAGTTATGACCCTGATCGTCAAACATATGCATTAGGGATTCGGTTGGTGCGGCTCGCGCATTCCGCATGGCAGCAGTCCTCGTTGGCGCCAGTGGCGCATCCGCACATCGAAAAATTGGCGCGTGATGTGGGTGAAACGGTTCACCTTGCACAGATGGATCATGCGCAAGTTCTTTATGTCGATAAGATTGACCCCGGAAAACCAATCGAGATGTTTAGCCAAGCTGGAAAAGTTGGCCCCGCGTATTGCACAGGCGTTGGCAAGGCGATGATGGCCTACCTTGATGCGCCACATCTGGCCGAAGTGATTGGGCAGCAGAGCTTCCACGTATTCACTGAGTTCACGCTCGCTGATGAAGCAGCCTTGCGTGCTGAATTGATCGATATTCGCAGCAACGGCTATGGCTTTGACCGTGAAGAGCATGAGCCTGACATTATATGTGTCGCTCTGCCCATTTTGACGGCGCAGGGCCGTGTGCTTGGGGCCTTGTCGGTGACAAGTTCTACACAGCGCACCAACTTGGCCGCGCTTGAGGCTTTGGTGCCGCGTATTCAATTGGCCGCAACGGCGATCGCAAATGAAGCGGAAAGCTGGCGCTTTCCAGATCAATCGAAATTTCAATCCGTAAAGACGGCAAAGGGGTAGGCTTATGTCAGGTGTGACGCTCAATAAGGTCATTAAGAAATACGGTGATGTTCAGGTGATCCACGGGATCGATCTTGAAATCGAAGATGGTGAGTTTTGCGTGTTCGTCGGCCCCTCTGGCTGCGGCAAATCCACATTGCTGCGCATGGTTGCTGGTTTAGAGGAAACGACAGATGGCCAGATCAACATTGGCGAGCGTGATGTAACACGTGCCGATCCGTCACAGCGCGGCGTGGCGATGGTGTTTCAGACCTACGCTTTGTACCCGCATATGACGGTGCGTGATAACATGGGGTTCGGTCTGAAGATGAACGGGCACCCCAAGGCTGAGATTGTCGAGAAGGTTGCAGAAGCGAGCCGCATTCTGAAGCTTGATGAGTATTTAGAACGCAAGCCAGCCGCATTGTCTGGTGGTCAGCGTCAGCGTGTCTCTATCGGACGTGCAATTGTGCGCGGGCCTGAAGTGTTCTTGTTTGACGAGCCTTTGTCGAATTTGGACGCGGAATTGCGTGTGGAGATGCGTGTCGAGATCGCGCGCCTGCACAAGGAAATCGGCGCGACGATGATTTACGTTACGCACGATCAGGTCGAAGCGATGACTTTGGCGGATAAGATCGTGGTGCTGCGTCTTGGTGTGATCGAGCAGTTTGGGAGCCCGATGGACTTATATCGTGATCCGGATAACAAGTTTGTTGCGGGCTTTATCGGCTCTCCTGCGATGAACTTTATGGACGGTGTTCTGGGCGAAGGTGGCTCTGTCACGGTGCCCGCGTTGCAAAGAGATGTGGCGACAGGTGTAAATGGCGTTGCAGGCGCGAAGGTGAGTTACGGGATCCGCCCTGAGCACATCACGATTGATCCTGCGGGTTCGACCCATAAGGTTGATATGACCGAAAGCCTTGGTGGAATTTCATATGCTTATTTGGTTGCGGAAACGGGGGAGCGGATCGTGGTGGAAGAACGCGGCGATGTGCGTTCCAAAGATGGCGACGTGGTTGGTTTGAGTTTTGAAGACAGTCGTTCCTATGTCTTTGATGCAGCGAGTGAGATGCGTATCAGATAGGTTTTGGATCGCTTGCGCGCTCCGACCGGGGCGAGGGGCTAGCCCCTCGCGCTCCCCAGAGTTTATTTTGAAAGATGAAGGTTAGTCGACGGAAAGGCCGCTCGGCACAGTCGCAGGCCGACCCAACGGGCGATTGTTGCCCGATTTTCCTGTGAGGCTGTGCAAGAAGCTTTCAAGATCAGAGATTTCTGATGGTGTCAGTATCATGGGTGTGATGTCGAGCGCGCGGTTTTGGCGTTTCATCTCGCGTGTGTCTGATTGTATCGTAAAATCAATCGCTTGTAGCCACGGTGCCGCTGGCAGGTTTGCCATGTCGCGGGTCCAAATGGAGCGCGATGTTTTGGGGTTGATGTGGTGTTGGATCATGCTTTCCAGCGTTGGGAATGCGCCATTGTGGCCGTAAGGCGCGGTGAGTGCGATATTTCTAAGTGGCGGTGTGCGGAAACGGTAAGCGTCCTCGAGGGCGTCACTTTCCCCCATACGCCCCACATCGCGCGGCATTGGATCAAACCGGCGCGTGCGGCCAGGGCCAAAGGCGGGCAGGCCGAGGGCGAGGAATTTTTGATCTGTGAAGAGTGGGCCTGAGTGGCATGAGGCGCAATCCGCCTTGCCGTAAAACAGCGCCATGCCGCGCGCCGCGTCCTCTGGAAGTGGTATGTTGTTTTCAATGTAGGCATCGAACAGGCTGTCATGGCTTTGCCATTCCGTGTTAATGAAAGCGCCAAGAGCATTGCCGATTTGCACGATGGTCAGGTCTTGCGGCTCATTGATCTCTTCAAAAGCCGCCGCAAACATATCCGCATATTCAGGGATAGCGCGCACGCGTTTGGCGATGATTGGCCATGCCGCATCAATACGGTCGTGCACTGCACCTGCGACCTGGTTTTCTTTGGGGTTTCCCGCCATTTCAAATTGTGCGGTCAGTGGAAAGAGCGCTTGGGCTGCGGTGATATTATCGAGGCCCTTCGGCAGCCATTCTTCGGCCGGGGAATTGAAACCGTTGCCGTAAATGTCAGAGATCGACAGACGCCCATCGTGGAAGATGTTGGTGATGCTCTTGTGGCCGATGTTCCACAGCGCTGGGGCATTGCGTGGTATGCGTTTGCGAATGCGGCTATCACCCGTGCCAGCTGTTCGTTTGGGACCAACGCCTATGCCACCTTCACCGATCCCAAGGCTGAGACCATCGGTGCCGCCGTGATCGTGGTGATGGCACGTCCCACAGGAAATATTGCGGTTCCCACTTAGGATCTTATCGTAGAATAACAGCTGCCCAATCCTTGCCTTTTCAGGGTCACTGGGGTGAAACTGATCGGGAGTTAAAGGCGCGGGCAGATCATTCGCTTGTGCGCTGAGCGGTAGCATCAAAAGGAGCGCAACATGCGCAAATTTCTGGCAATATTGGCGGTTTTGGCCACCCCCGCGCTGGGCGAAATTGAGCAAGGCCGCGATCTGATGGAGCAAGGCCGCTTTGAAGAGGCGCGCGAGGCGTTTTGGCCCGCTGCCCGCTCTGGCAATGCGGACGCTGAGGAGCTGATCGGCGTGATGTATGCGCTCGGCCTTGGGGTGGCGCAGGACTATGAGCGCGCGTTTGAATGGTATCTGCGCTCTGCCATGAAAGGACATCCGGGCGCGCAGAGCGGGGTGGGCTGGTACTATGAGGTTGGCCTTGGCATGCCCGCGCCTGATTTGACCCGCGCGTATCTGTGGTATGTCTTGAGCGCCATCGGCGGCGACCCCGATGCGGCGATCTCGCAGGAAGAGGTTGTGAAGAAAATGACGCAAGAACAAATTGATAAGGCCCATGTGCTGATCGATGACTACCGTGTGTGGATGTATCCGTTTCGGTAGGAGGGTAGTGGGGTTTTGTTTGTGGGGAAAGGGGTTTGGTGTAACACAGGCCTGAGATCATATAACTAAATGTACGGAGTTAATTATGGCGCGTGAGACTGAATGAGCCGTCACACGCGCCAAAAGAAAAGTCATCATTATTATGTCGGATATTGCCAATTTAATGTAATATACACAGAGTCCTCGAGCACCCTACTTTTGACGGGTTGACGTCTGACCGTAGAACGATTCAGCTAACCGCATGATCCG
>NZ_MLCB01000116.1 GCF_001890925.1 Planktotalea frisia | reverse complement strand
CCCGATTACATCTTAGCTGAGCCACAAACCTGTCCGAATTAGTAGGACCACTTCAAAGGTCGTTTTGCGTGTTTGATCTGTAATCTGCTTAATCTTTCTATTTGTTCTAGTAATGGGAGAGGCATAGGAGCCCCTTGTGGTCATAACTTGTGTCACCCGCTTAAGGGTAACGACACAAAGAATAATTTATTCCTACTAGTACCAGACGCCTAAGACATAACTTAAGTTACCTCTTAGGGTTCTAAGTGCGTGCGGGTTGGTCAAGTTGGTTATCACCAGTGCGGATTGGATGCAGGAGGAGAAGAGGTGGAAGTTTCTTACTTTCACTTAGGCTTTGCACAGCCTCAGATTGCGATTTGCGTTCAATCAAATAAGCGAATGATTGCGTAACTTCATGCAATCGTGCCTCTGCCGTCTCAGCCCTTTTTGTATCAGAGGCGGACTGAAGCTCTAGGCTTTGTATGCGATCTTCAAGTTGGTGGCGCTCTGCTTTTACGATTTCAAGAGCGGCTGCATATTGAAGCAATTCAGCATTCTTCTGTTCCAACTTTTGAGACACTTCGAGGAGTTCATTTTTCTGACTGCGATCAAAAGACCCCATTTTGAACAGGAGTTTGAGCGCACGATCAACACTAAGTCCGTCCTCACAGACGTCAGGCAGCTCGAAGAGGGACTTGGATACGAGTGAAAGTATTGCCTTGCTTCTACCTGTGATGTTTTCAAGCTCTTCCCAAGTAATGATCATCTAATTTTTTACCTCAATTGCCGTATTGTCAGGAAAGTGCTTCCGTCGTCAGATGTTTTTGAGGCCAAGGGCTGCCAAGACTAAGGGAGCGTTTAGCTCATCTGATTAGCTTGACTATGCTGCTTGCTGGCGGTGATGCAAGCGTCGGACTTCGAATATCTTCCGTTTTAACATTTAGCTATACACAGAGTCCTCGAGCACCCGACTTTTGACGGGTTGACGTCTGACCGTAGAACGATTCAGCTAACCGCATGATCCG
>NZ_MLCB01000115.1 GCF_001890925.1 Planktotalea frisia | reverse complement strand
CGATGGTTGAGCAAACTCTACATTAAACTGAGGGAAGTTTCGGGGGGCAGGTCAGGAATGATCCGTGAAAGTCCAATTAGAGAACGTCCCAAAGGTCATCGCCATTGCGCGCATCGTACTCTTCGCAATGGCATTCCTCTGCTTGTTTGTGCTCGATTTGAGTTTGCTAGCACTTATTCTCGTATCTATCCCGCTCCTGTTCCGCATCGCGATGCGCAGCAAACGCTTCAACATCCGTGTGATTGAAATCCTTACGGGTGTCCCAGTACACGTCAGCAAACCAACGTCGGAAGCTCCGCAAAACCAACCTTCACTGCACACAGACAATTCCAGCGCAACACGTGCTCCAAACTACTTTCGCGATCCAATTGCGATGTCGCCAGATAAAATTGGCGCGCTTATCGATCAAACCGCAGAGCCTGCCCTGCGCTTAAAACGTCATTGGCCTCCGCAAGTGTCCTTTCTTGGCAATTCATGGCTTGGCGGCGCACCTGCTTTGCCTGACGGACTCGCATGGCCAACGCATCCTGATACCGGCCTGAGCCTGCATCACCTTGCGCAAATTGACCTCTCTGAAATGCCCTCCTTGGCAACAGGGGCCAAACTGCCGAAAGAGGGAATGCTGTGGTTTTTTGCGGACATCAGCATTGACTTGGAGTGGTCCGAAGGTCCCCCAGCCAAAGGCACGGCTGTGGTGTTTCATCCGACCTCTACCAAAGGCATGCAGCTTGCCGCGGTCCCCGAAACCTTGCCAGAAGTCGACCACCCTGACGACCAAATGACAGGCCCGCTTTGGAACTTTAAAGGGCCTAATTTCGCGCTCTACCCACGTTGGCCGATCACAGCCCATGAAACCCTTGCTTGGCCCTTTCAAGACAATCAGCCAGACGGTGTCACTGATCCAATGGCCTATTCCGAGGCGTTACAAGCACGTGAAAAGGACGAAAAAGCCAAGATTTGCGGCCAAGCTGTGCCTGAAGATTACCGCGCAAAACTGATCACCAAAGAGATCCCAGAAGAGCGCACCCGCCCCAATGGAACCACTTTCACCTACAATAAACCGATCTATGCGCCAGAGCTTTGGGGGGCCACATTTCCATTTACCGCGCGGTTTGCCCACCATACGCTACGCTGGATGAACCATGATTTTGCGACTGCGCTCCAAGATGCCAGCGGCAGAATTTCCTATGCCAAAAAGACGAAAAATGCGCCGCAAGAGCGTGATTTGAAAGTTTTGGAAACCAACGCACCTGTCCTAGAAAAACTGGACGCTTTGATGCGTGATCTTAAGCAAGCGGAACAGGATACACCGCTGAGCGCTGCCCTAAATGAACGCACGCAAGCCTTATTCATCACGTTCTTTGACAAGGCCTCCAGTGGCAGTAAAGCCGACGGATACGCACAAAACGGTGCAATTGATTTTGCTGCTGAAGCAATGAGCACTCCCGCCCTCTTTGATACCGTGCCGAGCGCGCTGCTGGAGCAGGTCGCACCAACGCTGCAACCATGGCATCATTATACCGAACATTTCCTGCTTGGACCCAAAAGTTCAGCCACCAATCCGACTGCGGGCAAAGGCATTCGCCTTGCGCAATTTGATAGCGATTATGCGTTGCGGTTCATGTTCTGCGACGTTGGCATCATTGATTTTTGGATTGACGAGGACGACCTCGCCGCAGGTCGCTGGGACAAGGCCTATGGCGCGACAGCGGGCGGCTAACACCTAGGACTTGCCAAGCTGCGCGCATCGCTTCAAAGCTGCGCTCATGACAGAATGGCATCAACTCCCGACCGAACCTGCCTTTGTGCAAAACCCCTACCCAGCCTATGCGGCCGCGCGCAATCGCGCTGCGGTCCATCATTGGCCTGCCTATGGGATGAAAGCAGTGTTCAGTCATGCCCTTGTTGCGCAAATTCTCAAGGATCGTCGCTTTGGTCGCGAACCTTTGGAACCTATCGATTTTGCCCCACACCTCGCGCCATTCTACGCAATCGAAGCGCACTCCATGCTAGAACTGGAACCACCCCGTCACACGCGTTTGCGCTCTTTGGTTTTGCGCGCCTTTACGTCTCGCCGCATCAAAGAACTTGCGCCAGAGATTGACGCACTCTGCGATGATCTGCTCGACAAGTTGCCCCAAGACGAACCCTTTGATCTGATCAAACACTACGCGACGCCTATTCCCGTCATTATCATCTGTCGCCTGCTCGGCGTGCCAGAAACTATTTCTGATCAATTTCTTACGTGGTCAAATGATATGGTTGCGATGTATCAAGCCCGCCGCGACCGCGCGATAGAAGACCGCGCCGCGCGCGCCTCCTCAGAATTTGCGGATTTCATTCGAAGCTTTGCAGAACAGAAGCGCCAAACCCCAGGCGATGACCTTATTACGCAACTTCTGAGTGCCGAAGAAAACGGCGACAAACTCAGTATGGATGAGCTGATCACCACGTGCATCTTGCTCCTCAATGCAGGGCACGAAGCGACCGTGCATACCATCGGCAATGGCGTCAAAACGCTTCTCGAAACGCGCACGCCGCTCAGCGCATTGCAAGACAGCACGATAGATCAAACCGTCGAAGAGATTCTGCGCTTTGACCCGCCCCTTCATGTGTTCACGCGCTATTGCTACGCGGATATGGAACTCGACGGTCATACGTTCAAACGCGGAGATGAGATCGCCTTGATGTTGGCTGCCGCCAACCGTGATTCACTGCAATGGAGTGATCCAGACAGCTTCGATCCGACCCGCAAAATTCTTACTAACACCAGTTTTGGCGGCGGTTTGCATTTCTGCGTCGGTGCCCCTCTTGCGCGGCTTGAACTACGCGTGAGCATCCCCAAGCTGTTTCGCCATTTTCCTAATTTGCGCATCACAGAGCCACCCAAATACGCCAATCTCTACCATTTCCATGGATTAGAAAGTCTTATGCTGCGCGCCTAACTTTGACGCGGCAGACTTGACAGCTCCGCGTGATCGCGGCTCCTCTTACGGATTTAGCCTTTAGGAGATTTCACATGCAACGCATCATATTTGCTTTTTTCTGCACACTGGCACTGCCCGCGACAGCCCAAGAACGCATTCTCAGCGCGCAAAAAGCCAAAGGGTTCGACACCGTCATCACCCAATGCGTCAGCCTCACGCGCGCAGCCTTTGCCAATGCCGGCTGCGATGATTTGTTGATACGTATCGATCCAATGGTTCGTGCAGAAGGCCTCAAACATATCGGCTTAGGTCGAACCGAATGGGGCTTTGGCAATGACGTCTTCTTGCGCCCACCGGCCGAAGCAGACATAGCCAATTCAGTCTATCTAACAGCTTACTTGCGCGGCTCAATTGATCCACCAACGATGTCTGTCTGGCTCTCACTTTACAAAGAAACCGCGCAAGGGCGGCTGATCCTTTGGGAAGATTCCGGCCTCGGCGCGGGCGATCAATCCTATATCGCAAACGCCTTGTCCCAAGGCCTCGCTCAAAAACTCACACCCGTTTTCCAAACCCTCGGCCAAAACCGTGAAAACTAACATCTTCCTCTCTTCATAAGTATCCCGGGGAGCACGAGGGGCTGGCCCCTCGCCCTTGTCGGATTGCGGCAGCAATTCGAAACCCTACAAAGGCAGCGCAGTCGTGCTCTTTATCTCTTCCATCGACAAAAGCGCTGTAACGTTATGCACTTTTACCTCTGAAATCAGCGCCTGATAAAATACATCATACGCGCGCGCATTCTGCACACGCACCTTTAGAATATAGTCAATATCGCCGGCCAAACGATGCGCCTCTTGCACCTCTGCGCGATCCAACAGCGCTTTCAAAAACGCCGCCTGCCAATTCGCATCATGCTCTGACGTGCGGATCAAAACGAAGAAACACGCTTCGAATCCAAGCGCTTCTGCGTCCAGTTTCACGGTTTGTGCCCCAATAATACCGGCCTCGCGCATTTTGCGAATCCGGTTCCACACGGGCGTCTTGGAAGAGCCTACTTCGCGCGCAATCTCATCGAGCGAACGGTCTGCATCCACTTGCAACGCGCGTAAGATTTTTCGATCCGTCTCATCAATCCGAACAGACATTCGTATTCCTCCAGCGTTTTAGAACACATACTCCACAAAGCAACTCATTGCAAAACATTGTCCCTATCAAACCCAGGTATCTAGCAACATATCAGAACTTTTTCCTATATTGGACGCAGAAACAGAACGCAGGAACAGCCTCATGGATCATTTCCCAATATTCGTCGCCCTCGCTGGCCGCCGCGTGATCCTCTCAGGGGGCGGTGACGCCGCGCTCGCCAAGCTCCGCCTCCTTCTCAAAACCACAGCGCATATCACGGTGTTCGGTCCGAATGCCGCGCCTGAAATCAAACAGTGGCACGCCTCAGGCAAGCTCACATATATCCCGCGACAGATCGAGCCAGGCGATGCTATGTGCGCCGTTCTCGCCTATGCAGCTGATGAAGACGACGCGCTTGATGCGCGCACCTCGCAAATCGCCCGTGCAGATGGTGCGATGGTAAATATCGTGGATAATCTTGGGGATAGCCAGTTCATTACCCCCGCCATCGTTGACCGAGACCCCGTCACAATCGCGATCGGAACCGAAGGTGCAGCGCCCGTTCTCGCCCGCGCAATCAAGGCGGATTTGGAAGAGCGCTTACCGCAAAAGCTCGGCACCCTCGCGCGCATCGGTAAGTCCTTTCGCAAAGCCGCTGACGCCCTCCCCATGGGCCGCGCGCGCCGTGATTTCTGGCGCGATTATTACTTCAACAGCGGTCCCAAAGCGGACAGTAACGCAGACATCCAATCCGCGCTCGACACCACGCTCGCCAAGCACATTGCACAGAAACCTCGCGACGCGCATGTCGCCTTCGTCGGCGCGGGCCCCGGTGATCCAGAACTGTTGACCCTCAAAGCGCGCAAGGCGATTGTTGAGGCGGATGTGATCATCCACGACCGTTTGGTTACTGGCGAAATCCTCGAACTCGCCCGCCGCGAGGCCCTGATTGTCGATGCCGGCAAGGAGGGGTTCGGCCCCTCCATGAGCCAAACCCGCATCAACGCCCTCATCGCAGAGCACACCCAAAACGGCGCGCAAGTCGTGCGTCTCAAGTCTGGCGATCCCACCATCTTTGGGCGCCTTGATGAAGAAATCGAAACCTGTGCAGCCCATAATATCGCTTACTCAATTATCCCCGGCATCACCGCCGCCTCTGCTGCTGTGGCAAGCATTGGGCAAAGTTTTACGCGCCGTGGGCGCAACGGCTCAGTGCGGTTCTTGACAGGTCACGACATGAAAGGCTTTGCCGATCACGATTGGGCGTCCCTCGCAAAACCTGACGCTGTCGCGGCTATCTACATGGGCAAGAAAGCCGCGCGCTTTGTGCAAGGGCGTTTGCTCATGCATGGGGCTGATCGCCTTACGCCTGTTACTCTGATCGAAAACGCCTCACGACCTGATCAACGTATCATTCCAGCGACACTCGAAACCCTCGCAGATGTCACAGCCGTCACCGGCCCCGCCGTCATTTTCATCGGCCTCGCCCCGCGCGACGCCGCCAATTCACTCGCTGATCTTCCACAAGAGGAATTCGCATAATGCCGCATCATTTCACACCCAAAGTCGTCACCGCCAACGCCCTTTTAGAGGGCGATGTGGTCTACCTTACCAACATCGACACATGGACGCGCGATCTGAAAGACGCGATTTTGTTGACAGATGACGCTGATGCAGACCTGCGTCTTCTTCAAGCTGAAGCGCAAACAGGCATCGTTGTCGGAGCTTACCTTGCGGATATGAAAGACGGGCCAGATGGCCCAGAGCCCAGTCATTTTCGCGAAGCGTTTCGCCGCAAAGGCCCCTCCAATTACGCACACGGCAAACAGGAGCAATTCTGATGTACGCTTATTCTGAGTTCGACAAAAATTTTCTCGCCTCGCGCAACGCACAGTTCCGCGCGCAAGTGGAGCGCCGCATCGCCGGTCATTTGACCGAAGATGAGTTCAAACCGCTTCGCCTGATGAACGGCGTTTACCTGCAACTACACGCTTACATGCTGCGTGTCGCTATTCCTTATGGCACGTTGAATAGTGCGCAAATGAATATGCTCGCGCACCTCGCCGAGAAGTATGACAAGGGCTATGGTCATTTCACAACCCGTCAGAATATCCAGTATAACTGGCCTGAATTACGCGATATTCCTGACATGCTCGACGATCTTGGAACGGTTGAGATGCACGCGATCCAGACCTCTGGCAACACCATCCGCAACGTGACTGCGGATCATTTCGCAGGTGCCGCTGCCGATGAAATCGCTGATCCGCGTCCTGTGGCCGAGTTGATCCGTCAATGGTCTACAGACCACCCTGAATTCCAGTTCCTGCCACGCAAATTCAAAGTTGCGGTGACCGGTTCCGAGAGTGATCGCGCGGTGACGCGCGCCCATGATATTGGCTTGCGCATGGTCGAGCGTAACGGCGTTGCAGGTTTTGAGGTCATCGTAGGTGGTGGTTTGGGACGCACGCCGATGCTTGGCAAAGTCATTGCTGATTTCTTGCCGCGAGAAGATTTACTGCCCTACCTTGAGGCAATTGTGAGCGTTTATAATCTGCTTGGAAGACGCGATAACAAGTACAAAGCGCGCATCAAAATCACCGTGCATGAGAATGGCTTGGAAAAGATCCGTGATCTCGTCAATGAGCGTTTTGTTGATATCAAAGCGCGATTTAGCGGGTTCGATCAAGCGCTGCTCGACGAAATCAACTCTCAATTCGCGCCGCCTTTTTTCAAAAAAGGTGATATTGCGATTTTTGAAAAATCGCGCGCCCAAGATCCGGTGTTTCGCGCATGGAGCGACACAAATCTGCACGCGCACAAGGCGGATGGATATTCCATCGTCACCGTCTCGATGAAAGCCCATGGCGCGACGCCCGGCGATGCGAGTGCCGATCAGATGCGCGTCCTTGCGGATCTCGCGGCGCGCTTTGGCCATGACGAATTGCGCATTAGTCATGAACAGAACGTGATCCTGCCGCACGTGCATAAATCCGACCTACCTGAAGTGCACAAAATCCTCAAAGCGAACGGTCTGGGAACTGCCAACATCGGTCTGATCTCTGACATTATCGCTTGCCCCGGAATGGATTATTGCGCTCTGGCGACAGCACGCTCCATCCCAATCGCGCAACAAATCGCGACCCGTTTTGACGAGTTGAAACTAGAGCATGAGATTGGCGGATTGAAGATCAAAATCTCCGGCTGCATCAACGCCTGCGGGCATCACCATGTGGCGCATATCGGTATTCTTGGCCTCGATCGTGCTGGGGTTGAGAGTTATCAGATCACGCTTGGCGGTGATCATACGGAAACGGCGGCGATTGGTGAACGTGCGGGTCCGGGCTTTAGCGCGGATGACATTATTCCTGCGATTGAACGGCTGGTTGAGAACTACCTCGATTTCCGCTCGGACGCCGAGGAAACGTTCATACAGACTTACCGTCGTCTCGGCATGGCGCCGTTCAAAGCCGCGCTTTATCCTGAAAAAGCGCAGGCAAATGCAGCTTGACCCCCTCGCGCGCAAACTGAACGCACGCCTGACGTCCTGCAGCGCTGAACAGGCGTTGCGGGTTGCGGTGGATGCGCCAGAACTTGGGAGCATCGCGCTCGTCTCCAGCTTTGGTACAGAGGCGGCTGTCTTGTTGCATCTTCTGGCCCTAACCAAACCAGATTTGCCTGTGGTGTTTTTGGATACAGGCAAACATTTCACCGAAACGCTGGTCTACCAACAAGAGCTAAGCGAGCGATTGAACCTGCGCAATGTGCGCATCATTTCGCCTGCTCCCAAAGCGTTGAAATCCAGTGATCCAAAGGGCCGTTTGCATGAACAAGACAGCGACGCCTGCTGCGCTTTGCGCAAAACCGATCCGCTGGAACAGGCCTTGGCAGCAATACCGAACCTCTCTGCGCTGATCACTGGTCGCAAACGGTTTCAGGGCGGTGCGCGCAGCAAGATCGAGGTGTTTGAAGCCGATACAAAAACAGGCGTGATCAAGGTAAACCCGCTCGCCCATTGGTCGCCCCATGATCTGCGTGACTACATGGAAGAAAACCGCCTGCCCAAACATCCCTTGTTGGCCAAGGGCTATCTCTCCATCGGCTGCGCGCCTTGTACCAGCCCCGTTGCCGCAGGCGAAGACCCGCGCGCAGGACGCTGGCGTGGATCACAAAAGGCCGAATGTGGCATACATTTCATCAACGGGCGCGCAGTGCGTGGACCGATCAATCAGGAAGTAACGCTATGACGATTTTGGTAACGGATATTGGATTTGGCGCGGATGATTGGCAACACGCATATGACGGCGCGATTGCGCTTGATCTGGCGTCAGACGTTGACCCGACTGCGCTTGAAATCCCTGACAGTGTTGAAATGATCCGTGTTGATTTCCCGAATTTCTCGGACGGTCGTGGCTTGACCATCGCGCGGCAATTGCGCCTGCGTGGGTTCAAAAAACGTTTGCGCGCGAAAGGCCATGTGATCGCGGATCAATACGCCATGGCACGGCGTGCGGGATTTGATGAGGTCGAGATCGACGACAGTCTCGCAACCCGCCAACCCGAACCCGATTGGATCGCACGTGCAGATTGGCAAGCGGATGATTATCAGGCCCGCCTGCGCGGCTAAAGTCTAGCGCGATCAAATGACGCGACAGCAACGAAGGGTGCCCCGCGCCCTTCCCAAACGCATGAAACCCTATTACATGAGGAAACGGAGATATATTCCGTTTGTACACACATGAATGAGATGACGCCCGTGACCCAGTCCGAAGCCCCCACAACACCGATATTGCCAGACGCCCAAACCATAACCGCGGTCACTCATTGGACGGACAAGCTATTCTCGTTCCGCATGACGCGGCCTAACACGATGCGCTTTCGTTCAGGTGAGTTCGTGATGATCGGCCTCATAGGGGATGTGAACGAGAAGACTGGCAAAGCAAAGCCGCTTTTGCGTGCCTATTCAATCGCTTCGCCCTCTTGGGGTGAAGAGTTGGAGTTCTATTCGATCAAGGTGCAAGACGGTCCTTTGACGTCTCGTTTGCAACATATCAAGGTCGGCGATGAGGTGATCATGCGCCCCAAGCCTGTTGGCACTTTGGTGCATGACGCTTTGCTACCGGGCAAGCGTTTGTGGTTCTTTGCGACAGGCACGGGTTTCGCACCGTTTGCCTCGCTTTTGCGCGAGCCACAGACCTATGAAGATTACGACGAGGTGATCATCACCCACACATGCCGTGAAGCGGGTGAGTTGACCTATGGGCGCGAATTGATCGAGGGCTTGAAGACTGACGAATTGCTCAATGAGGTGATTGGTGAGGGTTTCTGGAAAAAGATCAAATACTACCCCACGACCACGCGAGAAGAGAGCCCAAAGATGGGGCGGATCACCGATTTGATGCGTTCAGGTGAGGCGTTTTCTGATCTAGAGGTCTCAAAGCTGAACCCCGAGAGTGACCGCGCAATGATCTGCGGGAATCTCGCGTTTAACCTTGAGCTTAAAGAGATGTTTGAGGAATACGGGCTTGAGGAAGGCGCGAATTCCAAGCCTGCCCACTATGTGGTTGAAAAGGCGTTTTTGGACTGATCTGGATGGGTGCGTGAAATCACGCACCTACATAAGGGGCGCTGCCCCCGCTCGATCAAGATCGACCTCCCCCGGGATATTTAGAAAGAGAGGAAGCCATTTAGGTGGCCTCTAAAAGGGCGGGAGATTTAGCCGCGAAACCTGTTGATTCAATTTAGGTTTTGTTAAGAGATGTCCCCAATGGATGACGCGCAAGTGCGATACGTTCAATAAGGTGCGAGCGTTTCGCCCTCCACCGTGATGCGGTGCATCAAGCGTTCGTGCCCTGCGTAATCGGCGCAGGCGAAGTGTTGCACGAGGCGGTTGTCCCAGATGGCGACGGAGCCTGCTTTCCAAGTCACGCGACAGGAATATTCTGGGCGCGTGGCATGGGCAAAAAGGTAGCTCAAAAGCGGCGCGCTTTCCTAAGGTGTCCACCCTTCAAAGTTCAATGTGAAGTCACCATTCACATAGAGACATGGCGCACCAGTCGTTGGATGAGCGATGACGACCGGATGCACCACAGGTTGGCGAAATGCGCTTGTTTGCGCGTCGATGCCCACGTTGCTCTGCGCGAAACTACCATCGGAATGCACAGCACGCAGGGTGCGAAGGGTCTGCGTAAGCCCGTCGCTGAGGCCTTCGTACGCAGCAGTCATCGACGCGAAAAGCGTGTCTCCACCGAAGGGAGGCAACGCGCGCGCAGCGAGGATAGAACACATCGCAGGGGCCGGATCGTAAGAGTGATCCGTGTGCCAAGTGCCACCGATCACGTGGGTCATTTCGGGTTTGGTGCGTACTTCAGCGATCATTGGATGAGTGTCTACAGGCGCGAAAAAGCGGTTTATGTCGATGGGGCCAAACCGCTCGGCCAGGGCGATGTGCGCTTCAGGCGTGAGGTTTTGGTCGCGGATGACAATCATGCCGTGTGAAAACAGGGCAGCGCGTATTTCATTGAAACTGAGGTTATTTAGCTGTGTCAGGTCAATGTTAGTAATTTCGGCCCCGACGGCGCCCGCGAGTTTTCTGATGTGCATTGCGCAGCCTCCATGTCCGTTTGAGGGAGCCTGAAAGTAAGAGGCTTGGCAAGAAAAAACCCCGCACCGAAGTGCGAGGTTCTTATCGTGTTCGAAAGAGCGGTAGCTTACATTCCAAGCGCGCCTTTGATCTGCTCAAGCACACCTGAGAGCAGCTCAGGATTGTCCTGCGCGCCGCTCAAAGCTGTTTTCAGAGCTGTTTTCTTCAACGCACCGAGCTCGGAACCGTCGATCATTTCAGCGACCTTGTCGAGGCTGAAACCTTCAGGCGTCAGCAGGTCCGCCATGCCGCCTGCGGCTTCTTCGGTTGCGGCGGCGGCAGTTTCTGCGGCCTCAGCAGCGGCAGCGGCAGCCTTTTCAGCGGCGGCTGTTGCGGCGGCTTCGGCTTCTGCTTTGGCAGCTGCAGCAGCTTCTTCGGTTGCAGCGGCAGCAGCTTTTGCTTCTTCTTCAAGCTTGGCCGCGGCGGCAGTCGCCTCTTCTTCGAGCTTCGCAGCAGCGGCAGCAGCCGCCTCTTCAGCCATCTTAGCTTCTTCTTCTAGCTTTGCAGCAGCCGCAGCAGCAGCCTCTTCTGCCATTTTCGCTTCTTCTTCTAGCTTTGCAGCAGCCGCAGCCGCCGCCTCTTCAGCCATTTTAGCTTCTTCTTCGAGTTTCGCAGCAGCGGCCGCAGCTTCCTCAGTCGCTTTTGCAGCAGCAGCTTCTTCAGCCGCCGTTGCAGCGGCCGCAGCTTTGTCGGCTTCCGCTTGCGCCATCGAAGCTTTTTCAGCAACGTTGTTCGAGTAAAGCGTATAACCGCCGCCAAGAACGAGTGCCGCGATCACGACCCAAATCAAGTTTTTCATGGAATAATCCCCCAGAGATAATCAAGTGCACCCGATGCGTCCTGCTCGGATGCTGCAAGCGCGAAGTGCTCTGATAGCGCGCTAAGCGCAAGGGGAAAACACCGTCTAAGAGCGCAAATTGCACGATTTGGCGCTTGAAGAACAATGCATGCGAGGATACCGTGCACGCCTAGATAAATAGCTATCAAAGGATAAATCCCATAGCCCGCAGACCTCACAATGCGCCGCCACAGCGCGACACCGGACCTCGTATTAACGATAAAATCCGCTCTCCAGAGATCCGCCTCATTGGCGCAGACGGCGAAAACGTGGGTGTAATCCACCCTGCCAAAGCAATGGTTATGGCTGAAGAAGTTGGCCTAGACCTGGTCGAGATATCGCCGAATGCCAATCCGCCTGTTTGCAAGATCATGGACTTCGGTAAGTTCAAATACGAGACGCAAAAGCGTGAAGCTGAAGCACGCAAGAAGCAAAAGATCATCGAGATTAAAGAAGTTAAGTTCCGTCCGAACACGGATACGAACGACTACGAAGTCAAGATGCGAAACGTGTATAAGTTCTTGGAAAATGGCGATAAAGTGAAAGTCACTTTGCGTTTCCGTGGACGTGAGATGGCACACTTGAACTTGGGTCGCGAACTGCTTGAGCGTGTTGCTGCAGACACCAAAGAGCATGGGCGCGTAGAGAACTTTCCAAAGATGGAAGGTCGCCAGATGGTGATGTTGATCGGGCCTTTGCCGAAATAAGCTCTACACTGAGACATAGACAGAAAGTCCGGCCTTTGAGCCGGACTTTTTTGTTGGGGGCTAGTGTTTTTGCACGAACAAAGTGCCACCCTTTTCAAAGACGGTATCCCAAACACTCTCGTCTTGTTGCAGGACTGTTTTGAACCCCGCAATGTTAGAGCGCTCATCCTCGATCAGCACGCGCCCTTTGGGAACAACATGCTGAATCAGGCGCGCTAGCACGAACAATCGGGGCGTTTCGGCTAGCATATGCAGCGTTCTATCAATCAAAACCACATCAAACACGCCCTCAGGCACGAACTCGGTTATGTCCGCGACACGCCCTTCAACGTCGAGGTTTTCCGTTGCTGCGGCGCGGCACATGTCAGCGACGCCGCTCGGCGATAGATCGATGCCAACCACGCTATGGCCCAAGCGCGCGATGTGTAAAGCATCACGACCTTGGCCACATCCAACATCCAAAACGCGCAGCGGGGCTTTGGTAAAGCTCTGAAAAACATCAACAAAGAGTTGATTGGGTGCACCCAAAGCTTGCGGCGTTGTCTTGTATGAAGCATCGTAGTCGTAGCCCAATTGCGCCTCCTTGGGATCAGGTAGGTGGCAACGCTAAAAGATCCGATTTGGCGCAGCAAGGGAAAGCTGAAGTGTTACAGAGTGTTTAGCGTGTGCTGCCGTGGTCTTGGTCGCGTCGGAATTTCTTTGAGCAGACCACCCACCCCCATACCAGCGATATCAGAACTGCTCACAGGCACGCCACAGAGCACACGACTGAGCACTTTATCCGCACCATTCAAAGCAGGCGAGCGGGCACATCCCGGAAGGCCGATAACAGGTTTGTCGCCAATACTGCCTAAGAACAGCAAGTTACCGGGATCAACGGGCATGCCAAACCGGATCAATTCACCGCCTGCAATGCCAAGAGCCGCAGGCGCAACATCCAAAGGGTCCGAGGTGGCCGAGCCGGTAAGGATCAAGATCACCTCACCCTTTGCCGATGTGATCGCGTCGACCAAAGGATCAAGGCGATGCGCGCATGTGAGTGTTTCAATCAACGGGCTTTCGAGCGCAGCAAGGCGCGCAGAAATTGCGGCAATGCCTTTACCTTCATCGCTGCCCTCACGGATTTGAGTGATGATCAGGGTCACCGTTTTGCGCAGTGGATGCGCCAGCGAAATCGCACCCCGTGCTAAAGCACTGGCCTGAACAAGATCAGGTTCAGGCACTGCATAAGAGATGATCTTAACAGTCCCAAGCATACCGGCCCGGTGCATTTGGTGATGCGGTGGTACTGTCGCGAAACTGACCATTGGATTGATTTCATTGAGCTTTGTAAGCCTCTGCACATTGAGGATCGCAACACCTGCACCATCGGCGATGATATTCACACGTCCCGTCGCGGCAATACTGGCGCTGAGCCCTGTGGTTCCATCAAGCAAAGCTTCACCAAGACGATAGGCGGCTTCATTTTCCTCAACATCGCCCTTCTCTAGTGTAGCGACAGTAATCTCGGCGATATTTGCAGCCCTAAGGGTCGCAATATGGGCTTGGTCGAGCATAACGCCTTTGCGCACTCGTGTGCCATTGGCATCAACTGAATGCGCGAGAATGCTACCAACGCAGTCATCAAGCGCGCGTGGCCCAAACTTCATTGGTTGCCCTTACGCAGCATTTGAACCATTTGCGCAATGATAGAGATCGCAATCTCTGCTGGGTTGCTTGCGCCAAGATCAAGACCAATGGGCCCTTGAATACGCGCGCACTCTGCTGCCGAAAAACCCGCATTTCGCAAGCGTTCAAGGCGTTTCGCATGGGTCCGTTTAGAACCAAGCGCACCGATATAGGCGACAGGGCTTTTCAACGCGAGTTGTAATACCGGATCATCGAGTTTTGGGTCATGCGTCAGCAGTACCAATGCTGTACGCGCATCCATATCAAAGGCGCTCGCCGCATCCAACGGCCACTCATGAGAGAGTGTGACATCGGGGAAACGTGCTTGGCTTGCAAAACTCTCGCGCGGATCAACCACCATCGGATCGTAACCCGCCATTTTTGCCATTGGAACAAGCGCTTGCGTGATATGCACCGCGCCAACGATCAACAATCGCAAAGGTGGATTGTGAATGGCAACAAAGCGTTTGCTGTCCTCTTCAAAGCCGGAACGATCCATCGAAAAACGCGTCTCAAACCCGTTAGTCGCTAAACTGCGCACGCCCGTTTCCAGATCGATCACGTAAGCAATCGGTTTACGCGCAGCGCGCGCAGCGACCAGTTCGGCGAGCAAATCACTGCTCAGAGCTTGACCTACAGGCTCGACCAAAATGCGGATCGTACCACCACAGGCAAGCCCTACGGCAAACGCATCGCCGTCAGAAACACCGAACTCTAACTCTCGCGCATCACCTTGCTGGATGGCTTCGATCGCTTCGACAATCACCGCGCCTTCGACACACCCACCAGAGACAGACCCGACGATTTCGCCCTGCCCGCTAATCGCTAACTGGCTGCCCACACGTCGCGGTGCGCTGCCCCATGTCTCGATCACGGTGGCCAAAGCCGCCCCCTGCCCAGCGCGGTGCCAAGCGAGCGCTTGCTCGGGAATATTGTCGAAATCGGTGTTGCTCATCCCGCGCTGCCCTTTGTGGTGATGTTGCGCATCAGTGGCTTGAACCTGCGCGAAAACAATCGCGGGCGCAACGCATCTATGTCCAAAGATGAACCCATGTTTTTCTAATTGCTGCCCCATTTGAGCGCTATCACCACATCAAAGGACCGCGACAGATCGGTCCATATGAGACGTGCAGGAGCAACACATGCAGGACGCAACGCATCTATTGGAAGAGTCCCTCGCAGGGCAATCTGGGCCAGCCTGGCTCGGCGCGCTCGAAGAGCTGGCCGATGAAGTCGGATATTTCCAACCGCTCAGCGCCAAGCACAATGCAGCATTTTTTGATGGTGGCAAAACGCTGCTCGTCAGTTTTGAAACCCTGCAATCCGTCCAGAACATCAACAGCAAGGCTCACCCAATTGGTTTTGAAATGGTGCGAAAAAAAGGTTGGTCCCTCTTAAGTTTTTTCAGCGATGGCGAAACGTGGTTCCGCGATCCGTCAATCTATCGCTATTTTGACCGTTTGATTGACGATGGTTTCTTTGAAGACTTTGATCAGGTGATTTTCTACGGCACTGGCTCTTGCGGATATGCCGCGAGCGCGTTCTCTGTGGCCGCCCCCGGTGCGCAGGTACTCGCCCTGAACCCGCAAGCCACGCTTGATCCGCGTGTGACGGAATGGGATGACCGTTTTCGCCGTATGCGTCGCACAAGCTTTACCGACCGCTATGGCTATGCGCCCGACATGCTTGATGCGGCCCAACGCGCGACGATTATTTATGACCCGAAGGTCGAGTTGGATGCGATGCATGCCGCACTCTTCACGCGCTCAAACGTAGACAAACTGCGGATGAGCTATTTCGGCTCCGCGCTTGATCTGCAAATGCTGCGGCTTGAGATTTTTTACCCGTTGCTCAGCGCGATTGGCGCAGGCGATGCTGTCCCTAACACGTTTCACATGCTTCACCGCGAACGCCGCAAGGACCGCAACTATTTGCGGGCGGTCTTGGGCGATACCGAAGATGCGAAACGCTGGGGCTTTGCCAAGACAATATGCAATCACGCGGCCGAAGCGCTCAATGCCCCCCGTTTCAAGAAACGCGCAGATCAGATTGCCGCTCTGCAAGAACGAGAGAGCGCTCAGCCCGCTGAGCCAGAGTGACGCAATAGCATTTTTTGACGCGGCTTGTGGCGGCGTTTATACATGAAGCGCGCCCAAACGGCGATCAGCGGCGTGCGCCATCCTGCTTCAATTTCGATCTCATCGTGCAATTCAGCGCCCTGCGCATGTGGCACAATGCGCAAGCTATGCTGCCAATGCTCAACACCCATGCCCACTTCGTTCGACTTAAATCGCATCTCAGCGTCATCGAACTCGATCAACTCCATACGGTAAGGCTGCGCAGGCAAAATCCCGAACATAGAGACTTTGACGTCAACAACCTGTCCCTGATGTATCACCCCTTTGGGCATCCCTTCAAACGAGAGCAGGCCGCGCACCGCTTCTTGCAAACACTCCAAATCCGTTGCGACACGCCACACGTCGCGGGGCGTATGCTCGTAGATATGGCTCAAGCGGACCGTTTTCATCTATGCACCGCGCGATGTGATACGATCGAGAAGCGGCTTGCGCGCGACGCCAACTGCTGCGCCTAGGCACAAGAGAACAGGATAGCTGTGCACGCCAATCAGGTTCAACAGCATCGCTGCTGCCCCAAGGCATATTGCAAAATTGAACAGGCTCATCTGGGTTTCAGCCAAAGCCACATTCGCGCGCTCTAGCAAACCCGAAATGAACGGCTGCGCCTGTGTGAAAAACACTCCGACGACAAATCCAGTGATCAACGTAAAAATCATGACAGCATTCCTTAATTTCAAGCTCCCGCTTAGCGATGTTTCGTCCCTCGCGCAAACCCCTAGCCCTTTTGCCTGCTTCGGTGTATGCGCTTTTGCATGACTGATAGCCTTACCCTCCGCCGCCCCGACGATTGGCATTTACACCTGCGCGATGGCGATATGCTGCGCGCTGTGCTGCCTGAAACCGCACGCCACTTTGCCCGCGCGATCATTATGCCCAACCTTGTGCCCCCGGTGGTCACAGGCGCTGATGCCCTCGCCTACCAAGCGCGCATCATAGAGGCGCTGCCAGAGGGCATGACGTTCGAGCCTTTGATGACGCTCTACCTCACGGAGGACACAAATCCCGCAGATGTGCGCGCAGCCCATGCAAGCGGTCTGATCAAAGCGGTAAAACTCTACCCTGCGGGTGCCACAACCAACTCTGCCAGCGGCGTACGCGATTTCGCGCGTGTGCAACCTGTGCTCGATGTGATGGCGGAGATCGGCTTGCCACTGTGCCTACACGGTGAAGTCACTGACTCTGAGGTGGATATCTTTGATCGTGAAGCCGTCTTCATCGACAAAATTCTCGACCCGATCCGTCGCGCCACACCCGGCCTCAAAGTTACGATGGAACATATCACCACCAAAGACGCCGTCGATTATGCGCGCGCTCAAGACGACAGCCTTGGCGCTACGATTACCACGCATCACTTGGTCATCAACCGCAACCACATCCTCGTGGGCGGGATCAAACCGCACTATTATTGCCTACCCGTTGCCAAACGCGAGCTTCACCGCGAAGCGCTTGTGGATGCTGCGACCTCCGGCGAGGCGCGGTTCTTTCTAGGTACAGACTCAGCGCCACATACGGATGTGCTCAAAGAAAACGCTTGCGGCTGCGCAGGATGCTTTACGGCAACCAACACGATGTCCATTCTTGCCGAAGTCTTCGATAAACAAAGCGCTCTGGACAAGCTCGAGAGCTTCGCCTCTTTGAATGGTCCAAAACACTACGGCCTTGCCCCCAATGACGAGACCATAACGCTGAGCAAAACGCCGCCGACCTACCCTGAGAAAATCATCACAGGCGTCGGCGAAGTCACGCTCTTCGATCCCGGCTTTGATCTCCATTGGTCTGTTACGTCTTGACCTTACTCTCTTCATAAATATCCCGGGGATTGCGAGGGGCTGGCCCCTCGCCCCCTATTCACAAAAACGAGCCTTGCTATGATCCCATCCAGCTTCCCCCCTTCCGAAGAAATTGCACGCCTCACAGCGCGTATGCTGCTTGAAATCAAAGCTGTGCATTTCAACGCCAAAGAGCCATTCATTCTCGCCTCTGGCCTGCCAAGCCCGACCTATATCGATTGTCGCAAACCCAACTCCTACCCGCGTATCCGCTCCGCATTGATGGACTTCATGACCGTCACAGTGATGCGCAACGCGGGTTTTGAAGCGTTTGACAATATCGCAGGTGGCGAGACAGCGGGCATTTCTTTCGCGGCCCTTGTCGCAGAGCGCATGGCGCTCCCGATGACCTATGTGCGCAAAAAGCCAAAGGGTTACGGGCGCGGCGCACGCATTGAGGGCGACATGACTGAGGGTCAGCGCGTGTTGTTGGTCGAAGACCTCACCACAGACGGCGGTTCAAAACTAAGCTTCGTCGATGCGATTCGCGAAACCGGGGCCACCTGCGCGCACACGGCGGTTATTTTCTACTACGACATCTTCCCCGAAACCGAAAAAACGCTCGGGGATCATGGGGTTACATTGCACCACCTGTGCACATGGTGGGATGTACTGGCGGAAGCCAAAGCGCAAAACACTTTTGATGCGGAAACATTGGACGGCGTCGAAGCCTTCCTCAATGATCCCCGTGCTTGGCAAGACGCCAACAAAAAGGGCTAACAGATTAACAAATCAACCTGATCCAACGTCATGTTTAACACTTTGTTAAGCACAACGACTAAGCATGTCCGAGCACATCGCCACAACATCTTGTGGATTTCAGCGCCAATTCAGGTTATCCACAGAAACATACAATTTGCACATCTCCCCACTGGTTTTGTATCAAGGCCAGAGGAAATGTCAGGGGCCATCATGAACGAAATCGCATCCATCAATCAAACGCAGGTCGATGTAGCAACGGCCGAATCAATGCCCAATTCTATCGAAGCAGAACAGCAGCTACTCGGTGCCATTCTGACGAACAACGACATTTATGACCGTGTCGCCTCGATCATTCAGCCGCGCCACTTCTTTGATCCGGTTCATCAGCGCATCTACGAAGTCGCGGCAGCACGCATTGCCAAGAACAATCTTGCGTCGCCCGTGACCCTCAAAGCGTTTCTTGAAGATGACGAAGGTCTAAAAGAACTCGGCGGTCCGGCCTATCTCGCGCGTCTTGCGGGTGCTGCGGTCTCTGCCTTTGCCGCGCGTGATTATGCGCAGATAATCTATGACCTCGCGATTCGCCGTGAATTGATGGGGCTTGGCCGCGACATTGCTGCTAAAGCGGCCCGCGTTGATGTGGCCTCCGAACCTGCCGAGCAAATCGTTGAGGCCGAGCAAGAGCTCTATAAACTCGCCGAGAAAGGCAGCTCAGACAGCGGTTTCCAATCCTTCTTGCGCGCAATCACTGAAGCGGTGAACGTCGCCAACGCCGCCTATGAGCGTGGGGGCGGTATGGCGGGTGTCTCCACGGGTCTTACTGATATGGATAAGATGCTTGGTGGATTGCATAAATCCGATCTTCTCATCCTCGCGGGTCGCCCGTCGATGGGTAAGACATCGCTCGCCACTAACATCGCGTTTAACATCGCCAAAGCCTACCGTCAGGGTAAGCTTGCGGATGGAACAAATGGTGCGATCGATGGCGGCGTTGTTGGCTTCTTTTCGCTCGAAATGAGCGCTGAGCAGCTCGCGGGCCGTATCTTGTCCGAGGCGTCAGAGATTTCATCCCATAAGATACGCCAAGGGGACATGGAGGAATTCGAGTTCCGCCGTTTCGTCGAAGCCGCCAAGGACCTAGAAGCCTGCCCGCTCTATATTGACGACACTGCCGCGATCCCGATTGCGCAACTCTCTGCGCGTGCGCGGCGCCTTAAACGAACACACGGCTTGGATGTGTTGATCATCGACTACCTCCAGCTGGTGCGCGGTACTTCAGAAAACCGTGTGCAAGAGATTGGCGAAATTTCCATGGGTCTCAAGGCCATTGCGAAGGAATTGCAGATCCCTGTGATCGCCCTGTCCCAGCTCTCGCGTCAGGTGGAAAACCGCGAAGACAAACGCCCGCAACTGTCAGACCTGCGTGAATCAGGCTCGATCGAGCAGGACGCGGATGTGGTGATGTTTGTGTATCGCGGCGAGTATTACAAAGAGCGTGAAAAGCCCGATGATGACAACCTTGAAGCAATGGCCGCATGGCAAGACGACATGGCGCGCTTGCACGGCAAGGCAGAAGTGATCATCGGCAAGCAGCGTCACGGCCCTATTGGCACGGTTGAGCTAAGTTTCGAGGCGCAATTCACGCGTTTTGGCAACTTGGCGAAGTCTTGGCAGGTTGGGAGCGATGACGCGAGTTTCTGATCCGACTCCCAGCCAAACTCTGATCAGAGACGTGATGGGGTGGCTGCGTGAAGACAGTTGGCTCTTTCGCTTGTGGGCCGCTCTTTTTGGTATTTTGATCGCTTTGGCAGTGGTGCTTTTTGTCGAAGGTGCGCCAGTCAGCTCTCTCACCGCCAAAGACGTGTTCTTTGTCGGCTTGATTGCGCTTGGTGGCGGATTCGGTGGCTTTTTGATGAGCGGTTGGTTTGGCCGTTCTGGCCCGGTCGGTTCTGCGTTGACGCTTGTAGGGGCATGGCTCGCAGGTGGTTTGGCCGGCGCGTTCGTCGGAGCGACATTCTCACTTCTCAAAGGCACGCTCATCGGCGCAACACTCGGCTCGACCGCTCCATTCATGTCGATCGCAAGCACTGCGATTTGGCTCATTTGCTGCGTTGGGTTACATTTCGCGATCAAGGCGCTGCGCCGAAAGCCTGTAACATCATGACAACGATCCCCTTTCTTGATTTGAACGCAGAAAACATCGAGCAGGCGTTCTTTGAGGCGTATAGCCACGTTGGTTTTGCCTATCTGATTAACCACGGCATCGCGTCTGAATTGCGCGAATCTTTGTTTGATGTCTAAGAGCAGTTTCATGCTTTGCCCGAAGATGTGAAACGAAAGGTAGAAGTCGATTATACGCATCGCGGCTACATTCCTATGGCGGCCTCTACGGATGTGAATTCCGACTTTGCAAAGGTCACGAAACCCAACCAGTCGAGCAGTTTTATGATGATGCGGGAGGATGCTGTCGCCTCACCTGATATCTACCTCTCGGGTCCGAACAAATGGCCTGAACTTGTAGGGTTTCGCGAAACTCTTGAACGTTACAACAACGAAATGTGTGTTCTTGGTGCGCGCATGATGCGGATTGCTTTGCGATCACTTGGCGCAAGTGAGGCGACGATGGAGATGTTCATGCCCGCGACCACTTGGCTGCGTTTGCTTCATTATCCCCCTGCCCCAGCGCAGCGCCCTGATGATCTATATGGCTCTGCTCCGCATACGGATTTCGGGGCTTTGACGTTTCTCGCGACGGATGATGTGGGTGGGCTGCGAGTGCTTGCAGCCGATGGGTCTTGGATTGATGTGCCCCCACGCGCAGATGCGTTCGTGGTGAATGTGGGTGATATGTTGCACCGGATGTCTGGGGGTGTTCTGCGCTCTACTCCGCACCGCGTTATCAATGAAACGGGACGCGAGCGCTATTCCTGTCCGTTCTTTTTTGACCCACATGTGAGCGCCTGTATTGAACCCCTTGTGGGTGAGAAAACCACCTTCCCGCCATTGAACTTTGGGACGTTTTTACGTGGTGAACTTGAGGCAAGCTACGAAGCACATAAACCCGACACGATTTAAACAAACGGCTTTTACTCTTGACGCGAGCGCGCGCAATGGCAAACACATCGCTTATGGGAACAGGATCACTCACAATCGATTTAGCGGCGATGGCCGACAACTGGCGCGCGCTGGATAACATGAGCGCGTGCGAGACTGGCGCGGTCGTCAAAGCGGACAGCTATGGCACAGGCATCGGACGCGCTGCGCGGCGTTTGGCCCAAACCGGAGCCCGCAAGTTCTTTGTCGCAGTAGCACAAGAAGCCGGCGATATCCGACAAGCGCTTGGACCTGATCCTGAAATCTACATCCTGTCGGGGCACATGTCCGGCGACACAGATATGATCGCCGACCTGAACCTGATCCCCCTGCTCAGCTCTATTGACCAAATGTTGCGTCACTTCGAGGCCCTGCCCGGTGCGCCCTTTGGTATTCAACTTGATACAGGGATGAACCGCTTAGGGATGGAGGCGGGCGAATGGGAAGCTGTACGCGCATTGGTCGTGGCACAAGGTCCGCGTTTGATCATGTCGCATCTGGCCTGTGCAGATGAACCCGAACACCCGATGAACGCGCAACAACTTGCAGCGTTTGTGCAGATGACGGATGGAATTGATGCGCCGCGTTCTTTGGCGGCGACGGGTGGCATCTTGTTGGGACCAGAGTATCATTTCGACGTTACGCGTCCGGGGATTGGCCTTTATGGCGGGTTGCCGTTTGTGGATGCGAAACCTGTTGTGTCGCTAGCATTGCCAATCATCCAAGTGCGCGATGTGCTCGAGGGTGAAAGCGTCGGCTACGGCAACACGTGGATCGCGCAGCGCGACAGCCAGATTGCAACTGTGTCGAGCGGATATGCTGATGGTATTTTGCGTGTCATGGGGCCAAAAACCAAACTCTATGCCAATGCCCGTCCGGTACCGATTGCGGGGCGTATTTCGATGGACAGTATCGGCGTTGATGTGACCGGCGTGAGCGAATTACCTAACGCTTTGGACCTGCTGGGCAGATATCAAGACGTTGAAGCACTGGCGCAGAACGCAGGAACGATTGGATATGAAATCCTCACCTCGCTTGGTGCGCGCTACACGCGGCGCTACACGGGATGAGCTTTTTTCTAAGTCCTTTGGCCGCTTTGGGTGCGGCCTTCCTGAACATGCTCGCCGCTTTGGGACGTATATCGATTTATGCGTTCAGCACATTACGCCATGTCTTCAAGCGTCCTTTCTATCTGCGCGAACTTGGAATCGCGATCCTGAACGTTGGCTGGCTTTCTTTGCCCGTTGTCGGCTTGACTGCCGTGTTCACTGGTGGCGCTTTAGCTTTGCAAATTTACGCGGGCGGCGCGCGCTTTAACGCAGAGGCCGTGGTCCCGCAAATTGTCGCCATCGGCATGGTGCGCGAGCTTGGGCCTGTCCTTGTTGGCCTGATGATTGCGGCGCGTGTCACCTCCTCGATTGCGGCCGAAATCGCAACGATGAAAGTAACGGAACAAATTGACGCGCTCGTGACCTTGTCCACACATCCGATGCAGTACCTGACAGTACCGCGTGTTTTGGCAGGCTTGATCTGTGTCCCTGTGCTCGTTGGTATCGGCGATGTCATTGGCATCTTGGGCGGCTATCTGGTGGCGACGGGGACGCTGGGGTTCAATTCATCCACATACCTTATCAACACGTTTGACTTTCTAGAGCCTCGCGATGTGTTTTCATCCCTCGCCAAAGGCGCAGTTTTTGGCACGATCGCAACCTTGATGGGCTGTTATTACGGCATGAACTCAGGGCGCGGCGCGCAAGGCGTTGGGGCGGCGACCAAAGGCTCTGTCGAGGCGGCAGCAATTTTGATCCTCGCAGCGAATTTCGTTCTTACGGGGGTGTTTTTCTCGCTATGATCACCCTCTCTCAAGTCAAAAAATCCTTCGGAAACAATCACGTGCTGCAAGGCGTCGATCTAGAGATTGCGCGCGGGAAGTCGATGGTGATTATTGGCGGGTCTGGCACAGGTAAATCAGTGGCCTTAAAATCGGTGCTGGGGCTTGTAACGCCTGACGGCGGAACAATCACCGTTGATGGCCAAGACGCCGCGACCGCTGAGCGCGACGCTTTTCTGGCGCGTTTCGGGATGTTGTTCCAAGGAGGCGCGTTGTTTGATTCTCTTCCTGTTTGGCAAAACGTGGCATTCCGTTTGATGCGCGGCGCATTGAAGCGCCCCAAAGAAGAAGCACGCGAGATTGCGATTGAAAAATTACGCCGTGTTGGGCTGAAACCCGATGTTGCAGATCGCCTACCTGCGGAGCTCTCTGGGGGGATGCAAAAACGCGTCGGGCTTGCGCGCGCAATTGCGGCGGAACCTGAGATCATCTTCTTTGATGAACCAACCACAGGGCTTGACCCGATTATGTCTGGTGTGATCAACGATCTGATCCGCGAGATCGTGGTCGAAATGGGCGCGACAGCGATGACGATCACCCATGATATGACCTCAGTGCGCGCGATTGCGGACAATGTCGCGATGCTACATGACGGCGTGATCCAGTGGACCGGCCCTGTTGCGGATATGGATAGCGCCGGTGATCCGTACTTGGATCAATTCATCCATGGACGCGCGGATGGACCTATTGAAGCGGTCCGCTAGCAACAAGGCGCGCGAATTTTCTAGAAAATTCGAAGTCGCGCACCACTTGCATCATAGCGCTCGAAACGCCACGTTGTGGATGTGAATAACTTAAGCACCCTATTTGAGCCGAACTACACGATCCTCACATTCTTGATGATCAAAACGTTCTTTTACATTGAAACCATCGGTGCATTCGCGCTGATCCGCACACTCATTGCCACAGGCCCCTCCCGCCTCATGTCGTTTGGCGCATTCTTGCTGGCGCTAATTGGTGTGGCAGCAAAGTACATTCCACCTTTGGCGGGTTTGACAGGTGAAATGCCGGGCCGCATTGCCGCGTATATCGTCAATCAAGGGATCATTACATCAGGGTCCGGCATGGCGTTGCCTATTGCCGTGTCGATCTTGTTTGCATTGTCCTGGCGCTTGCGCGGGCATCGTTGGTGGGCGCTTGATGCGCTGCATCTGATTTGTGCACTCGGCTTCTTTGGCCTGTGGATCTACACGCTCCTATGAACACTCTTGCTAAGTATGTGAATTTGGCGCTGTTGATCGCCTTTCCGATTGCGTGGTTTGCGCCGCTTATGCGCGCCGGCTTGTTGCCGTTGTTCGGTCTGAGTGAGATCAGCGTCATTTCCGGCCTACAGAGCCTGTGGGACAGTGACGTAGCATTGGCATTACTGGTCACTTTCTTTGCTCTCTTTGCGCCCTACGTCAAAACCCTTGGTCTTGCGTTGATGCATTTCGGCTTGCTCAGCGCGCGAGTCAAACCAGCCCTTAGCCTACTGGGAAAACTGGCGATGGCAGATATCTTCCTGATCGCGGTCTATATCACCATCGCAAAAGGAATCGGTGTCGGCCGGATCGAGACCGCGTGGGGTTTATATCTGTTTACCGGATGCATCCTAATCCAGTTATTATTAGGCTTATTGTCGCCAAAACCTCAGAAAAGCGCGACTGATTTGCCTCAAGATTAACATTTGAAGCTCGACTGATTTCTTTCCCCCTAACCAGAAAAACTTCATCGGCTAACAATCGCCTATAGCCTTTGGGGGGTTACCTATGTCTGCGTTTGCCAATGTTTGGCACATTGCATCTTGGTTGATGCAACGTCTCACGTTCTTCTTGTTAATCGCACTTGCTGTGAGCGCTGCGGCTTACACTATTGCGTGCGCCTTTGGTCTTGCCAGTTGGATCAACTGGCCCTTGATGCTTGGCGAAACCGTATATCCTTGGGCTGGCACTGGTGCACAAAGCGCTGTGAGCGTGCTGCTTGTGGGGCTTTGCTTTTTCCTACCCTCGCATCAACGCATCACAAAACTTGAAACCTCGCATCGCTCTTTTCAGATCGGGATGGAGGATGTCGCCAAAGCATATGCGATTGCACATGCACAAGATCGCTCTGGCGTTTTCAAACTCTCTGGTGAGTTTGATGCTGTACGCGAGCGCCTTGGCTTTTTGCGCGATCACCCTGATTTGGCGCAATTGGAACCCTCGATGCTCGAAGCCGCGTCTCAGATGAGTCATATCTCTGCCGAGTTGGCCGCAATCTATTCTGATCGCAAAGTCGAGCGAGCGCGCACTGTTTTGCAGGAACGTCAGCACGAAATTGGTGAGTTTAACCAACGACTAGAAGAGGCAAAGATCGTTTCAACCGAGTTGAAGGGTTGGCTGGGTCAAGTCGAGATGGATGAAAGCATCGCGCGTGCGCAAATTGATAGACTCGTTGATGATTTGGCGGATGTTCTGCCAGCACTTGGTCTTGAGGTCGTTGAGCAAAAAGCAAGCGATACGGTGATCGCCTTGCCGCACGCAGCAGAATAAACAACGACGCTTTGAATTGACGCGAACGACGCCATTCGTCACAAGGGCGCATGGCTAAAAAACCCTCTTTCGCATGCAATGATTGCGGCAATATCACCACCAAATGGTCCGGACGCTGCGAAGCATGCGGCGCATGGAATTCCATCGCGGAAGATGCCGGGCTCAGCAGCTCTGGCCCCGCGAAAGTAGGCTTAGGTACAGTGCGCGGGCGTGCTGTCCAACTCACCAACCTAAGCACAGAAGAAGCCCCGCCCCCGCGCACGCTGTCTGGCTTGAACGAGTTGGACCGTGTTTTGGGCGGCGGCTTGGTGCCCGCCTCGGCCACATTGGTGGGCGGTGATCCGGGCATCGGTAAATCCACATTGCTTTTGCAGGCAGCCGCGCAGTTCGCGAATGTGGGTCTAAAAACGATTTATGTGTCAGGCGAAGAAAGCAGCGCGCAAATCCGAATGCGTGCACTGCGCCTTGGTCTCACAGACGCGCCTGTTCAATTGGCCGCTGAAACCAATCTGCGCGATATTCTCACGACGCTCGAAATCGAAAAGCCGCAACTGGCGATCATCGATTCGATCCAAACCATGTGGTCGGATTCAGTGGGCAGCGCGCCCGGCTCTGTGGCGCAGGTGCGCGCGGCGGCGCATGAATTGACCAGTTTCGCCAAACGTGTGGGCATGGCGGTGATCCTTGTGGGTCACGTCACCAAAGACGGACAAATCGCAGGCCCACGCGTGGTCGAGCATATGGTTGATACCGTGCTCTACTTTGAGGGCGAACGCGGGCATCAATTCCGCATTTTGCGCGCGGTCAAAAACCGCTTTGGTCCCTCTGACGAAATCGGTGTGTTTGAGATGACAGGTATGGGACTCGCGCAGGTCACTAACCCGTCTGCTTTATTCTTAAGCGAACGCGGCACGCCCTCACCCGGCTCTGTGGTTTTCGCGGGTGTCGAGGGCACGCGTCCCGTCTTGGTCGAGCTACAAGCGCTTGTCGCACCGTCCCCTCATTCGCAGCCACGTCGCACCGTTGTGGGATGGGATGGTGGACGCCTTGCGATGATTCTCGCCGTTCTTGAAGCACGCGTCGGCATTCCGTTCACAGGCCTTGATGTCTATCTCAACGTCGCGGGGGGGATGAAAATCACCGAACCCGCTGCAGACCTTGCGGTGGCCGCTGCACTTTTAAGTGCGCGTGAAGACGCCGCTTTACCCGCTGAGACTGTGGTGTTTGGTGAAATCAGCCTCTCTGGTGCGCTGAGACCCGCCCCTCAGACCGAAAACAGGTTGAAGGAAGCGCAAAAACTTGGTTTTACGGGCGCACTCGCGCCTGCGGGTGGTAAGGGTGTTAGCGTCAAAGGAATCGCGCTCAATCAAATGAGCGATTTGACGGCCTTTGTCGGTGATGTATTCGGCGCTGGATAGCGCTCGAGCAAACAGAAGAAAGCGAGCGGACCTATGGAAGGTTTTACAATTATTGACGGCGTCGTTGCGGTCATTATCGTTCTCTCCGCCTTGCTGGCTTATTCGCGCGGTTTCGTGCGTGAAGCTTTGGCAATCGCGGGTTGGTTCGCAGCCGCGATCCTCGCGACGATGTTTGCGCCGCAAGTCGAACCCTTGGTCAAAGAAATTCCGGTCATCGGTGAGTATTTGGCCGATAGCTGCGAATTGGCGATTATTGCCGCATTCGCTGTCGTCTTTGCCATCGCTTTGATCGTGACATCGCTGTTTACACCATTGTTTTCCTCGCTCGTGCAACGCTCTGCACTCGGCGGTATCGACCAAGGATTTGGTTTCCTTTTTGGCGTTCTGCGCGGCATCCTTTTGGTTGCAGTGGCGTTTTTCGTTTATGAAACGGTCGCCACGCAGCAAAACATCACCATGGTGGATGAAAGCCGGTCTGCCAAAGTGTTTGCGCGCATGACAGGCCAGATTGAGGATCGTAACCCCGAACAGGCACTTGGCTGGATCACGACCCAGTACGAGCAGCTCGTTGGCACATGCGGTACACCCGACGAATAACTCCAAGTTACCTGCGATGAGCGGGTGACTCACTCAGCGGTTCGGTCTATGAAGCTCGAAACTGCCATGACCTCGGATACGGAGCTGCTCGCCTTGTCCCATATTATGCCGCCTGCCCACCCCTTCGACTTTGATTATGTCCACTCGGATGCGAGTGATGACAAGTTAAAGGAGGAATGTGGCGTGTTTGGCGTTGTCGGTGTCACAGACGCTGCCAACTTTGTCGCCCTAGGGCTTCACGCCTTGCAACACCGCGGTCAGGAAGCGGGCGGGATCGTCAGTCATGATCCCGAACAAGGGTTCAACTCTGCCCGCCGTTTTGGCTATGTGCGCGATAACTTCACCAAAGCGTCCTTGATGGAAACACTCCCTGGTCCTTTGGCGATTGGCCACGTGCGCTATTCCACGGCTGGCTCTAAGGGCGCTGTGATCCGTGATGTGCAGCCTTTCTTTGGCGAGTTTTCCATGGGTGGTGCCGCGATTGCGCACAATGGAAACATCACCAACGCCGATGCTTTGCGCAAAGAGCTGATCGAGCGCGGCTCGATCTTTCAAAGCTCCTCTGATTCCGAGTGCATCATCCATTTGATGGCGCGGTCTTTGCAGCAAAATATTCCCGAGCGCATGGAAGACGCGCTGCGTCGCGTTGAGGGTGCATTCTCTATTGTTGCGATGACCCGCACGAAACTGATCGGTGTGCGTGATCCTTTGGGCGTGCGCCCATTGGTTTTGGGCAAACTCGAGGGCGAAGGCTGGGTGCTGAGTTCGGAAACCTGTGCGCTTGATATTATCGGCGCGGAGTATGTGCGCGAGATTGAACCTGGTGAGATGGTTGTTGTGACCGCCGACAAAGGCGTTGAAAGTCATTTCCCGTTCCGTCGTCAGTCCTCGCGCTTTTGTATCTTTGAGCACGTCTATTTCTCCCGCCCTGATAGCATCATCGGTGGACGTTCCGTTTATGAAACGCGTCGTCAAATTGGTGTGGAACTGGCCAAAGAAAGCCCCGTTGAGGCCGATCTGGTCTGCCCCGTTCCGGATAGCGGCACACCCGCAGCAATCGGGTTTTCGCAAGAAAGCGGTATTCCCTATGCGATGGGTATCATCCGCAATCAGTATATGGGTCGCACTTTTATTGAGCCAACAGAGCAGATCCGCAATATGGGTGTGCGTCTGAAACTCAACGTGAACCGCGCGTTGATTAAAGGCAAACGAGTGATTTTGGTCGATGACAGTGTTGTGCGCGGCACGACCTCACGCAAAATCAAAGAGATGATTTTGGATGCAGGTGCTGCGGAAGTTCATTTCCGGATTGCATCACCGCCGACAGCATGGCCGTGTTTTTATGGGGTGGATACGCCGCAACGTGACAAGCTTTTGGCGGCGACCATGTCCGAAGAAGAAATGCGTCAGCATTTGACAGTGGACAGTTTGAAGTTCATCTCGCTCGATGGTTTGTACCGCGCGGTTGGAGAAGCAAAAGGGCGCAACGCAAAATGTCCACAATATTGCGATGCGTGTTTCTCGGGGGAATACCCGGTGAAACCTTCGGATCAAATCACCAAAGGGTTTGAATTGAAGGCGGCAGAGTGAGCTGGGCGCGAATTTTCTAGAAAATTCGGAATGGTGCAAATTTTCGAGAAAATTTGATGCCTTCGGCGAAAGTTTGTTTGGAAAGATGAAGGCAGGGTTTTCATGAGTAAAGTCGCATTGGTCACAGGTGCTTCGCGCGGGCTCGGTTTCGCGATGGCAGAGGCGCTGGCGAGCAGTCATCATATCGTCGCAGTCGCACGCACCACTGGCGCGCTTGAAGATCTCGATGATCGCATACAAGCAGCTGGCGGTCAGGCCACGCTGGCCCCAATGGATATCACCAACGAGGGCGCAATGGCGCAGCTATGTCGCTCCATTTATGATCGTTGGGGTAGTATTGATCTTTGGGTTCACGCAGCGGTTCATGCGGCCCCCCTCACGCCAGCACCACACATGGACGCGAAGGATTGGGCAAAATCCATGTCTATCAATGCGACGAGTATGGGAACTTTGGTTCCTTATATCGCTCCGTTGTTGGGAGATAAGGGAACAGCCGTATTTTTTGATGATCAAACGGTTGGTGAAAAATTTCATGGTTCTTACGCCGCATCCAAGGCAGCACAGATTTCACTGGCGCGTTCCTGGGCCATTGAAACACAAACCAGCGGCCCAAAAGTTCTGATCGAAACGCCCCCTGCGATGTCCACGGCAACGCGTGCACGTTTCCATCCGGGTGAGGATCGCGCAGCTTTGGCGCATCCGCGTGATGTGGCCGCGTTGCTTGTCGCGAAATTGCAAGAAGCCTAAAGGCTTTACGCATCCTGTCCCCTCCACTAAGGGTTTTTCTAAGCGAGCAAAGGGGCAGATATGCGTATTCTCATCACCAATGACGACGGCATCTATGCACCAGGATTGGCCGTGTTGGAAAAGATTGCCAACGAGCTGGCAGGCGCGGATGGTGAGGTTTGGATCGTTGCACCTGCGTTCGAGCAATCCGGCGTTGGGCATTGCATCAGTTATACGCATCCCATGATGGTTTCTAAAATGGGTGAGCGGCGCTATGCCACCGAAGGATCGCCCGCCGATTGTGTGCTTGTAGGCCTGCATGACGTCATGAAGCACGCGCGTCCTGACCTGATTTTATCTGGTGTGAACCGTGGCAACAATTCAGCCGAAAATACGCTTTACTCAGGCACAATCGGTGCTGCGATTGAAGGCGCTCTGCAAGGCGTGACTTCGATTGCTTTGTCGCAATATTATGGCGTCGAGAACGCCTCGCTCGATGATCCTTTCGAGGCGGCTGGCGCGCATGGCGCAGATGTTGTGCGCCGTATTTTGGCACAAGTAGATGATGAAAATAGCGACTATCAGTTGCTCTTCAATGTGAATTTTCCCCCCGTACCTGCGGATGCTGTGAAAGGTGTCAAAGTGGCGCGACAAGGTCGCCGCAGGGATGTGTATTTCGGCGTCGAGCCGCATTTGTCCCCGTCTGGCAAGCGTTTCTTGTGGATCAAAGGCGGAGATCAACGTGTGCGGCCGAGTGAAGGCACCGACGCTGCCGTAAACCTAGACGGCTATATTTCTGTGACCCCCATGCGTGCAGATTTGACTGCAGATGATGTGATGGAGCGCTTTGAAGCGACCTTATGACTGACGCCTCAACCCTTATGCAATTCCTCTTTGCGTTGCGCTCTAAAGGCGTGACGGATGCTAGGGTTTTGACTGCGATGGAAAAAGTCGATCGCGCAGCCTTCATTCGCGGTCTATTTGCCGAGCGTGCCTATGAGGATATGCCGCTCCCCATCCCGTGTGGACAAACGATTAGTCAGCCATCAGTCGTTGGATTGATGACGCAAGCTTTGCGCGCTGGTCCTCGTGATACTGTACTAGAAATTGGGACCGGATCTGGCTATCAGGCAGCCGTCTTGAGCCACGTTGCGCGGCGTGTCTACACCGTCGATCGTCACAAACGTTTGGTGACTGAAGCGCGAGAAGTGTTTGACCAACTTGGCCTGACAAATATCACCGCATTCACTGCGGACGGCAGTCACGGCCTGCCGGATCAAGCCCCCTTTGATCGCATTTTGGTAACAGCCGCCGCAGAAGATCCACCGGGTCCGCTGCTCGCACAGCTTAAAGTTGGTGGCGTCATGGTCTTGCCAGTCGGGCAATCGGACGCTGTCCAAAGCTTGATCCGTGTCACACGCGACGAGCGCGGGTTTGAATATGACGAGTTGCGCCCTGTGCGCTTTGTTCCGCTCATCGAGGGGCTGGGACGCGACGGATAAATCTGTTATAAGAATATTAATTTCAGGACGCAGCGGCCAACGCAGCGCATGTGAGGATATCGAGATGACGATTTTTGCAAGCAAAACACCTATGCGCGCAATGCTGTGTGGCACAACGCTTTTGGCTCTAAGTGCTTGTGCAGACGGGTTTGATTTGGACCTGCGCGGCTCGACTGGCAACAAATTTGACACCACAACTGCGGCGATTAATGCGACGCAAGATCGCCCCCGCCCTGACGAGCGCGGTGTGATCACTTATCCCAACTATCAAGTGGCTGTCGCACAGCGCGGCGACACCGTTGCAAGCGTGGCTCAGCGGATTGGTGCTGATGTAACAGATCTTGCGCGTTACAATGGTCTTTCGCCTGAAACGCAGCTGCGACAGGACGAAGTCCTCGCGTTGCGTAATCCCGTGTCAAACCTACCGACGGCTACTTCTGGTGGCGCGACAAGCACACCGGGTGCGGTCGATATAACGGCCCTTGCACAAGGCGCTATTGATAGCACACCTGTGAGTACAAGCGCCCTGCCCGCAGCATCACCTGCAGGTCCAGAACCAGTGCGTCACCGCGTTGCACGTGGAGAGACTGCGTTTACGATTGCGCGTTTGTATAATGTTTCCGTGCGCTCGCTCGCTGATTGGAACGGCCTTGGCAAAGAGCTCTCCGTACGCGAAGGGCAGTACTTGTTAATCCCTGTTGCACAAGGCACCGCTGAACCGGCACCAACGCCATTGGCAGCGACGACCAATCCGGGTGCTGGTTCACCAACACCGACACCGCCCTCGGCAGTGAAGCCTTTGCCGCAAGAAACACCAGTCGTGGCCGCGGCACCCGTCGTCGCGCCCCCGGCCCCAGTGTTGGAAAAGCCGACAAAAGTTGCGAGTGAAGGTCGTATGGCGTTCCCTGTACAAGGTCCGATCATTCGCGAATATGCAAAAGGTAAGAACGATGGAATTGGCATTGGCGCAAGCGCTGGCACGTCCGTCAAATCCGCCGCCGCCGGTACAGTCGCCGCGATTACCGAGAACACCGACAATCTACCGATTATCGTTGTGAAGCATCCCGATAACTTGCTGACCGTTTACGCCAATGTGGACAATCTGAAGGTGAAAAAGGGCGATACTGTTTCGCGTGGTCAGCAACTTGCCTCCGTGCGCGCGGGGAGCTCAGACTTCTTGCATTTTGAGGTGCGTGAAGGCTTTGATAGCGTCGACCCGCTGCCCTATCTTCAGTAATGCGATTTTTCTAGAAAAATCAGGTGTTCAAATTTTCTAGAAAATTTGTGCGCTCAAAGGGTATGGCCGTGACGTCCTGCAAGATCGCAGAAGAATTGCCACGCGACACGTCCAGAGCGTGATCCGCGTGTCGCTTGCCACTCGATCGCGTCTGCGCGCAAAACTTCCGGATCTACTTTCAGACCCGCAGCAGCACAGTAGCCATCAATCATCGCCAAATAGTCGTCCTGATCACATGGATGAAAGCCAAGCCACAGACCGAAACGATCCGAAAGAGAAACCTTCTCTTCAACCGCCTCACCGGGATTGATCGCGTTTGAACGTTCATTCTCGATCATATCGCGTGGCATCAAATGTCGACGATTGGATGTTGCGTACAGCAACACATTCTCTGGACGCCCCTCAATGCCGCCATCCAGAACTGCTTTAAGCGATTTATAATGTTGGTCATCATGGCTGAATGAGAGATCATCGCAATACAGCAAAAACCGTTCTGACGCTTCCCTGAGCAAAGCCAACAAGCGCCCCACGCTTGGCAGATCTTCGCGTTGTAATTCAACAATCTTGAGCGATGCACCTTCGCGCAAAAGCTCTGCATGGATCGCTTTGACCAGCGATGACTTGCCCATGCCGCGTGATCCCCAGAGCAACGCATTGTTCGCCGGAAACCCGTTCGCGAACTGACGTGTATTTAGCAAAAGCGTATCGCGCGCGCGATTGATGCCAACCAACAGGTCTAGCGCGACATGATTGACCTTTGCGACAGGCACCAGAGCGTCCGGTCCTGTCTGCCAAACAAACGCATCCGCAGCAGCAAAATCAGGCGCAGTAAGTGGCGCTGGGGCGAGGCGCTCCAGCGCAGCGGCGATCCGTTCTAACGGCTCGCTCACTTCTTGTCCTCAGCATCAGCCTCATCGAACTCTTTGGCGAGCTCATCATCGAACTCTTCTTCCTCATCGTCGTAATAGCCGTCTTCGCGCAATTTCTCTTCGCGCTTACCTTCAACACGGCGCACGAGCAAAATCGAAATTTCGTAAAGACCGTAAACGACCGTGAACAAGATCAGCTGCGTGATGACATCTGGCGGTGTCACAAGGGCGGCGAGCAGCAAAATGCCAACCATTGCGTATTTGCGGACAGCACCGAGACCTTCGGCGCTGACCAAGCCTGCTTTGCCCATAAGGGTCAAAAGCACAGGCAATTGAAAGCACATGCCAAAGGCGATGATGAATTTCAGTGTGATATCAAGACTCTCGTTCACCTTACCAAAAAAGGTAATGCGCACGCCGTCGCTATCAACGGGCGGCTCCGTGAGCAAACCGCCAGTGGGTGGCAAGCCATCACTTGGCACGTTCGCCACCGTGGCCAACAGGCCGGTAAAGATCGAACTAACGTCCGCGAAGCCCAGAAAGAAGTTCATCGCAAGGGGCGTCACCACGAATTGCGCGAAACCAGCGCCGAGGAAGAACATCAAGGGCGACGCGATCAAGAACGGCAAAAACGCGTTTTGCTCTTTCTTGTAAAGACCGGGGGCCACAAAGCGCCAAAGTTGGTAAGCAATTACCGGAAAGGCGAGGATAAAGCCGAACACCATAGAAATGCGGAACAAGGTGAACAAATATTCCTGCGGCGAGGTGTATTGCAATGTCGGGTTTGGATCGCCCAAATCGCGCAGTGTATTTTCGATCGGTGCAAGCAAGAACTCGAGGATCGGTTCCGCGACAATGAACGCGAGGACAATGCCAACAATAAACGCGATAACTGCACGGATCAGCCGTGTGCGCAGCTCCGCAAGGTGTTCAATCAGCGGGGCGGAACTGTCTTCGACATCGTCTGCGTTACTCATGCGGTATCCTTGTCCGCTTTCGCAGCGGTCTTCTTAGCAGCGGGTTTCTTCGCTGCTGTCTTCTTGGCTGGTGCCTTTTGGGCGGTTGTCTTTTGCGCTGGTGCTTTTTTCGCAGCAGGCTTTTTAGCGGCGGGCTTCTTGGCTGCAGGCTTTTTCGCCGGAGCCTTCGCTACAGCGTCACCCGCCTCTTCTGCTTTCGCAGCAGCGGCGCGTTCTGCTTGCTTGGCCAAACGTTCTTCGGCTTTACGCGCGGACATTTCGTGGATCTTGCGCGCGTCTTCCGCACGCTCCGCCGAAAGTTTGCCCGTCTCTGTGTCCAGATCGAACTTTTTGAACTCTTTGGTCGCGTCGTTCAAATCATCCAGCCCCAAGTTCTTGGAACTGGCCATGTCTTTAAAGCTCGACGTTGCCTCTTTCATACCGCTTTCATCCGCGGCCTGATCCATTGCCCGAGAAAACTCGCGCGCCATGCCCTTTGCTTTGCCGACAAACTGCCCAACTTTGCGGAACAGCATTGGCAAATCTTTAGGCCCAATGACGATCAGCGCGACAACGCCGATCACCAGAAGCTCCGTCCAGCCGAGATCCAACATGGGGGCTTAGACCTTGTCTTTCTCTTCAGGTGTGACGTCTTTCGCCACCTCTGCCGCGTCTTCTTCGAGCTCTTTCGTGCCCTCGTTCACACCCTTTTTGAAGGATGTAATGCCTTTACCAACTTCGCCCATGAGCGAGCTGATTTTGCCACGGCCAAATAGCACGAGAACCACGACAGCGATAAGAAGAAGGCCGGGAAGGCCGATGTTATTGAGCATGAGAAATCTCCCTTAGATCTTATAGTGAACACAGCTCTTGTGTTCGCGTTCTAGACGTATCTATTGCCTTGCGCCCTTCGTTAAAAGGGACAAACGCGCAATTGGCGTGCAAAACTTTGATGTTGTGAGAGAAATTAAGCAGTTTTGTTGCTTATGCCGGAAAAACAAAGCAACGATCGCGCCGAATTGTCAGCCAAAGCGGCGTTCCGGGCTTGGGCAAGAATACATTGGGAACGGTCGCATGGATGACGCTTTGATCATCCATTTCGAACTCCACCAGGCTTTCCGCCCCCATGAAACGTGAGCGCTGAACCACACCGCGCGCAGCCGTGCCATCGCGCGCCGTCGGCAATGGACCTTTGCCACCACGATCAAAGTCAATCCCAACGTGTTGCGGGCGAAAGACAATATCGACTTCGGCCCCATCCGCAACACCGGGCGCGAGGAACTGACCAAAGGGTGTTTGTGCCAAGGCCCCATTGCAGATCGTGCGTATCACATTGATATCACTGAAAAACCCGACAGCTTCGAGGTCCGCAGGAGAATTGTAAATATTATAAGGCGCGCCGCGCTGCACGATTTTGCCATCGCGCATCAGAGCGATTTCATCAGCCATGCGCATCGCTTCTTCGGGCTCATGGGTGACAAGCAGAACGGCTGTGCCCTCTTCCTTGAGCAAGGCCAATGTCTCGTCTCGGATACCATCGCGCAAACGATTGTCGAGGCCAGAGAATGGCTCATCCATCAACATAATCTTTGGTCGCGGCGCCAACGCGCGCGCAAGCGCAACGCGCTGTTGTTCACCACCAGAAAGCTGATGAGGATAAGCGTCAATCAAGCGCATCAGGCCGACTTTCGCCAAAAGCTCTTCCACGCGGGATAATTTTTCCGCGCGCGTCCCTTTCAAGCCAAAAGCCACATTGTCCGCGACGTTCATATGGGGAAACAACGCGAAATCCTGAAACATCAGCCCGATGCCGCGTTGCTCGGCGGGAACGGTGAAAGCGCCGTCACAAATGAGAGTGCCATCGACCCAGATCTCACCGCTGTCTTGCATATCGACGCCCGCGATCATGCGCAAAGTCGTCGATTTTCCGCAACCCGACGGCCCAAGCAGACACATGACCTGCCCCGACTTGATACTCAGGCTTACGTCATCGACAACACACGCTCCTCCAAAGAGGCGCGTTAGATTGCGAATCTCCAAGCGCGGCGCTGTGCCTTGCATATTCAGCCCTTAGATTTGATCACAGTTCGGCATTCTTGATTAAATCGATCAAGAATAAAGATGTCCTACCAGCCTCAAACCGTTGGTTCAACCCGCCGCGCGCCCGCCAAAACCGCGACAAATCCGACAATTAGAACCACGACGCAAATCGCCAAAAGCTGCTCGTATTTATGCCCTTGCGGCAAAAGCGCCGTCGCCCAAGTGGAAGCACGCGCAAAATAGAGGACCGCTCCGATGAATGCCGTGCCAAACGCAGTCAGATAGGACCAAAGCGCGATTTGACGCCCCATAACAAGGCCAACAATCAAAACAGGCGTAAGGAACATTGACGCCGTGCCACTCACCGCGACCGCGTCAAACAAAGTTGCATTACCCCAAAGCGTTAAAGCTGCCCCTGCGAGCATGAAAAAGACCATGACAATGCGTCCGCCATTCAGGCTGCGCGGCGCGATGCCAAGCTCTTCGACGCACAGGCGCGACGCTGATGACAGCGCCGAATCAAGTGTACTGAGCGCGGAGACCAACAGTGAAATCAGCAGTGCACCAAAGATCCAAGCAGGGAACATGCCCGCCCATGTGCCGATGAGTTCGCCCTCGTACTCTGCGCCCACTAGGCTTGCTTGGATGCCGAACATACCGAATGCGATGATGCAAAGCGAGGACAGCCAGAACGCATGGAGGAATGAGCGTTTCGTGGTCTTTTCATCCGCCAAAAACCCGCGATCCATCATTACTGGATCGTGCACAGGGTATGAGAAAACTTGTAACGCTGCGACCGCCATAAGGACCCAGCCGTTGTAGCTACCAGCAGTACCTTGAGCGGTTAGAACAGCGCCCAATTCAAAGCCGGGACTGACGAGCATGGCGATGAATGCAACGACGAAAACCACAAGGAATACAGACATTTGCAACACATCTGTGCGCAAAGCAGCGCTGAGACCACCCCAAGCTGAATAGGCAAGTCCCAAGAGCGCGACGAGCAAGATGGATAGCTCTTTGGCCAGCGCCATTTCGGGTAGAACGGCAGAAAAAATCAGGCCGACAACGATGAGATTGGCGAAAACTTCGGACAACAGCCGCAAAGCGATAACCAAATTGTAACAACTCGTGCCCAATGTGCCAAAACGCGTGTTCAACCAGTCTTGCACCGACCCTGCCCCGCCCGCGCGCAACCGCGCGACGACGAAACCGCCAGTCAGAAAGGATCCGTAATACGCCGCATAAGCCAGCGTGCCTACCATGCCGTAAAAGTAGCCAAGAATCGCCGCGTTCATCAAAGAACGTGCGAAAATCCATGTTGTGACTTGGCTCAACACCAATGTCAGCAAACTTGGCGCTTGGCCCGTTGATGTTTGCCCCCCAAAGAACCCTTCTACAGAAACGCGGCGTGGCGCGACCAAAAGGCTCGCAAGAACGATACCCGCGAAAATCGCGACGATGAGGGTGGCAGTCATGAGTAGTTTTCCTAACGCATAGATTTGACGGCCCTGCTGCCAGATGATGGGCGATGTGCATAGCCCTCACGTGAAGATGTGACAAAGATGTGAGTGATTCTAGACAGCGCCAAACACGCCAAGCCATCACCGAATGCGCAGTTCGGACGTCGAATCAGGCGTTAACCCAAAGGTAACCTTCATCAGTCAAACCTTAATCTGATTGATCAAAAGGTGTCTTCTCGCTCATGCTTCGCACTATTTTTGTAATACTTCGCGCTTTGGCATGCTTTTTATGTCTGTTCACACTCATGGCCTGCGACAATAGCCCAGAGCAGGAAGAAGCCATTCCATTGATCGATCAAATACAAGGTTCACCAACACCCGAACAACTGATCGTGCTGGAAGAAAACACCACGCTAGTGTCTGGCATAGGTACGCCAAACGCAGATGGGACATTTCCAGAATCGCTTACGACCATCTTTAAGGGCAGCTTCAAAAACCCAGAGGGGCATGGTTACGCGTTGGAGCTCGGCCAAGATGACACGGCCTTTAGCGCCTACGCAGGTCTCTTGCCAAGTCCGGATCCGAGCCCTTTGCCGATGCAAGGAATAGCTGCAATGCATGGCAATTACAGTGTGATCGAAGTCGGCAAATCAGACGGCGAACGCCGTGATTTTGGCGAGCCGGAAACGACCACAGGCCGCATCACCCTGCGCGCAAATTTCACATTCAAGACCTTGCAAGGAAGCGATGATTTTCTCACGGTTGATGGAGAATTCAACGGGAACGCTGTTACAGGGGATGTGTTTTTCAACATGCGCCCTGCGACTTTGGTCGGCAGTCTGGGCAGCGATCACGCCGTCGGGGTGTTTCATGGCACCGATGACGTGACCGCTTATATTGGAGGCTTTCTGGTCGAGCGTTAGAAGGTTGCGTTCACACCACCGCCATCATGCAAAATGTTCTGGCCGACGATGAAACCTGCATGTGTTGAGCACAAAAATGCACACATCGCGCCAAATTCCTCCGCTGTGCCATAGCGCCCTGCCGGGATTGTCTTGCACCGATCGATCTTGGCCTGCTCAGAGGTGATCCCTTGCGCTTTGGAAACACCGGCATCAAGTGATACTGCGCGATCCGTTGCATGAATGCCGGGCAGTAAATTGTTGATGTTCACGCCGGATCCCGCCACTTGACGCGATGTTCCTGCGACGTAGCCGGTCAAACCAGCGCGGGCAGAATTGGACAGACCAAGCACACCAATCGGTGCCTTCACAGATTGCGATGTGATGTTCACGACACGCCCCCAACCGCGATCCATCATTGAAGGCACCAGCGCTTTGATCATCGCAATCGGTGCCAGCATGTTTGCGTCCAGCGCTTTTATGAAATCTTCACGTTCCCAATCATGCCACATGCCGGGAGGCGGTCCGCCTGCGTTGTTTACAAGGATATCAACCTCGCCCGCTGCTTTCAAAACCTTCGCACGTCCCTCGTCGGTGGTAATGTCAGCGGCAACGGCCACAACATTCACGCCGTATTTCGTGCGAATATGCTCAGCGGTAGCTTCCAAAGCCTCTGCACCGCGTGCGTTGAGCACCAAATCACATCCCGCCTCTGCCAGTGCTTCTGCGCAACCGCGACCGAGCCCTTTGCTCGAGGCGCACACAACCGCGCGGCGTCCTTTAATTCCAAGATCCATGGTATTTCCTATCATTTCTATGCAAGCCGTACTGAATTTACGTTCAAAGGCCGCAGTAAGGACTGTAAACCGCCGTATTTTCATGACAAGACGACGTCTAAGAATTTAGTTAGACGAGTGTTTTGAATGATTGCAAGCCGCAACTCTGGCATCTCCCTTGCACAAAGCATCCCTGTGTATCGCGCAGAGGATTTTTTGGTCGTGGATGGCGCCAATATTGACGACACGCTCAGCTTCGCTGCTGAGGTGATGCTTGATGATGTGTATGAGCTGAACGCCGTTGCTGAGCACAAACGCCTCTCCTTGCATGCTCGGACTGATGGCACCTATGTAATCGCGCAGGATACCCAAGTGGGCGCACCAAGTGCGCGGGTGATTGTCGACAGTTGTTTGACGGTTATGACCACCGACAGTTCTACCTTAGAGATGCTGCTTCTAGTCGAGCTTGATCCAGAGGATCATGTGGCCAACGTGCACGTGCTCCCTCTCGCGCCGCTGGTCTCGATCGGGCACTACCGTTTGGTCGGGATTGAGCTGGAAAATGCAGCCCGTAAACTTGCGCAAGTGGCCTGCGTTTCGTTCTCTCGTGGCACCAATATCACAATGAGCTCTGGCGCGCAGCGCCCAATTGAAGAGCTGCAAGTGGGGGACAAAGTCTTGACCCGCGATGACGGTGGACAAGTGATCCGCTGGATTGGTCAGCACACCGTACGCGCAATCGGTGATTTCGCTCCAATCGTGATCAAAGCGGGCACTTTGAACAACACCAATGACCTTATGCTCAGCCCCGATCACCGTCTTTTCATTTACCAACGTCGCGACGCTTTGGGCGCTGGCCGCTCTGAAGTGCTCGTCAAGGCGCGCCACTTGATCAATGGTGAGACCGTCACGCAGCAAGACGGCGGGTTCATCGACTATTTCCAGCTGCTTTTTGATCAACACGAGATCATTTACGCCGAAGGTATCGCCGCCGAAACTTTACTCGTAGACACACGCACGCGCCCAGCTTTGAAAGATTCAGTGAGCGAGGATGTGTTGCAAGAACTCAGCGGTCATTCTGGCTGGTTGCATGAAGAATTCGAAGTCGGTTCGGAACTGCTTGGACCAGATGCTGCTGATAAACTGCGCAAAGCGTCTAAGCGCTGATCCGAATTTTCTAGAAAATTCGCAGCCCCGTTGCATAGGTTCACGCCCAAGCATATAGCGATGAATATGTTAGACAGTGCCACAAACCGCCCAGAACTCCCTGCCGAGATTGCCCGCCGTCGGACCTTTGCGATTATCTCGCATCCTGACGCGGGGAAGACGACGCTGACGGAAAAATTCCTCCTCTTTGGTGGCGCGATTCAAATGGCGGGCCAAGTGCGCGCCAAGGGCGAAGCGCGGCGCACGCGCTCTGACTTTATGCAGATGGAAAAAGACCGCGGCATCTCGGTTTCCGCATCCGCGATGTCCTTTGATTTCAAACACTTCCGCTACAATCTCGTGGATACGCCCGGTCACTCTGATTTTTCCGAAGACACCTACCGCACGCTCACAGCCGTTGACGCGGCTGTCATGGTGATTGACGGTGCAAAGGGTGTGGAGAGCCAGACTCAAAAACTATTTGAGGTCTGCCGCATGCGCGACCTGCCAATCTTGACCTTTTGTAACAAAATGGACCGCGAAAGCCGCGATACGTTTGATATCATTGATGAAATCCAAGAGAACTTGGCAATTGATGTTTCTCCCGCAAGTTGGCCCATTGGCGTCGGTCCCGATTTTATGGGCTGTTACGACATGCTCAACGACCGTCTTGAATTGATGGATCGCGCGGATCGCAACAAAGTTGCGGACTCGATCGAAATCAACGGACTGGGCGACCCTGCCCTTGCAGAACATGTGCCTGCGCACTTGTTGGAAAAGCTGATCGAAGACGTAGAAATGGCGCGCGAGTTGCTGCCAGCTCTAGATCCGCAATCCGTGCTTGAGGGCCATATGACACCGATCTGGTTCGGCTCTGCGATTAATTCGTTCGGCGTCAAAGAACTGATGGACGGCATCGGCACCTACGGGCCTGAGCCACAGATCCAGCGCGCCTCGCCGCGCGCGATTTCGCCTGAAGAAAAGAAAGTGTCGGGCTTTGTGTTCAAAGTGCAGGCAAACATGGATCCGAAACACCGCGACCGTGTGGCGTTTGTGCGTCTCGCATCTGGCCACTTCAAACGCGGCATGAAACTGACACATGTACGTACAAAAAAGCCGATGGCGATTTCCAATCCTGTGCTTTTCCTAGCCTCGGATCGCGAATTAGCGGAAGAAGGCTGGGCAGGCGATATCATCGGCATCCCAAATCACGGTCAGCTCCGCATCGGCGATACATTGACCGAGGGCGAAGCGCTGCGTGTCACTGGCATCCCCTCTTTCGCGCCAGAACTTTTGCAAGGCGTGCGCGCAGGCGATCCGCTGAAATCAAAACATCTCGAAAAAGCGCTTATGCAGTTTGCCGAGGAAGGCGCGGCAAAAGTCTTCAAACCGACTTTTGGCTCTGGCTATATTGTTGGTGTGGTAGGCGCGCTTCAATTTGAGGTTCTCGCGAGCCGAATCGAGCTGGAATATGGCCTGCCCGTGCGTTTCGACCAAAGCCAATTCACCTCCGCACGTTGGGTTTTGGGTGAAAAGAAAGCTGTTGAAGCCTTTGCCGAGGCAAATAAGCTGCATATCGCAACGGATAATGATGGCGACGTCGTCTACCTGACCCGCTTGCAATGGGACATCGACCGCGTTGCACGCGACTACCCCGATGTCACACTGAGCGCGACAAAGGAAATGATGCTCCAATAGCGCTTGATGGATGCGCGCTCTGCGGGCATCTTGAACACTATGAGCGAGAGTGACCCAGACGCACAAATCTGACCTACGAGGGTGGCTTTCAAGCCGTCATCGAACGTATGCAAGCGCGTCAGAAGCCTCTGAGCTTCGCCATCGCAGAGGCATTGCCGCCGCTCGACACAGACCTGAACGCTCTCAAAACCCGGACCGTAAACGCGCATGAACCAAACGCCATGCCGCGTGCCAAAGATCAGTCGGGTAACACACGTAAGTCACTAGAATTGAACGAAGAGTTCGTGGGCTTGCCTGAGATTTGCAAACTCCACGGCCTACTCATCGCGCATTTGCGCAAGTCGGATCAACCCGCTCACACGATGGCGCTTTTCACCCGCATTTGGGCAGAGCACGCTAATTTCATGTTCGAGCACCTTGATCCGCGCTGGCTCGTCTCTGCGATCACAACATTTGGCGATCATGGCACCACCGAAGTGCAGCGCCGCGTCGGGCAGTCTATGACCGTGCTTTTTGGGGCGATGAAGCTCTATGAATCCGAGCGTCTTTATTCTGGCTTTCCCCCAGAGAGCGAGTTCAAACTCAAACGCCTCGTGCATAGCAAACTGCCGCTCAACATGGATCGCTACGCTTTGGTGTCTGGCGGGCTTGATATCAATATGCTTGGGCGTCTTTGGGTCGATGCGGCCGATGATCCGGTCATCGCGCCCCTCGCCCATCACTTGTTGAACCTCTTGAACGCAGACCCAAGCACAGTGTTTCGCCGCTTTAAAACATTGCGTGGACGTAAATTGCGCCAGCGCGCGCAAAAAGAGGCGAGCGGCGATCCGGACCCCGAGCCTGCTGTCGTTGCGGCACGTGCCAAAACACTGACTTGGGGAACGGTAAGCACGATCAAGGCGAACGCAGAGCAGATCAAACCGTTTATCGAGCATCATCTCAGTCTTGGTGCCGCTCAGATGGATATCTTTCTGGATACGCCTTTGCCGGACTCAGATCTTGCGCAACTGACATGCCCAAAAGTGCGTTTTATCCAGTGTGATGCAGCTTACTGGACCGAGACGGGCAAAACATTGATGGAAAAACATCAACAGCGCCAAGCCTTTAACGCGACGCGTGCGTATCGCGACGCACAGGTTGATTGGCTTGCCCATATTGATCGCGACGAATTTTTGTATGGTGCAGATGACGTTAAACTGACTTTGGCAAGTGCACCCGACGACATCGACGCATTGATCATTCCCCCCGCCGAAGAGATCGCGCAATCTGACGCTGCAGATACTCTTTTGTTCCGGCGCACTTACTTTGATGCGGGCACTGACAAGGCGCTATTGGATCAGCTCTACCCTATCTTCGGTGCCTATTTGCGGTCTGGCTTCATCTCTCACACAGCAGGCAAAACATTCGCACGTACAGGTCTCAAGGATGTGCGCTTTGGGGTGCATTTGCTAAAACGCAGTGGTGTAGAGATCGAGAACGCTAAACGTATTCAGTCGCTTAACCTACTGCACCGTCATGCGCCGGATTGGGAAAGCTTTGCTGCGCATCTTGAGTTTCGCCTGCAAAAGGGCAGCTACCGCGATCGCGGACAATCACGGCTTGGACTAGGGGATATCATCGACCTTTTGCACGAAGAACATGGTTCAGACGGTCCACGCCAGCTATTTGACGAGATTTGCGGATACAGCGCCGATGTTGTTCAGAAACTAGAGCAAAACGGGATGCTGATCCGTGCAAAACTTGGCGTTTTAGATCATGTCTGACCTCAAATGGGGCATCGTCAGCACGATCAAGGCTCCAATGCACGAAGTGTTAGGGTTTGTCGCCTATCACCTGCAACGCGGCGCGCATCGGCTCTATATCTATCTTGATGCACCAGATGACGCGACATTTGCGACGCTCAAGGCACATCCGAAAGTGCGCGTAACCCAAACAAATGATGCTTATTGGTCGAAAAAAGGCGGTCGCCCCAGCAAGCATCAGCCACGTCAGACAATCAATGCCGCTGACGTCTATGCTAAGCGGGTCGAAGTGGATTGGTTAACCCATATCGATCACGATGAATTTCTCGTTTGGGACAGCCCGTTAGAGCAGCAGTTGGCTGCACTATACACAGAGTCCTCGAGCACCCGACTTTTGACGGGTTGACGTCTGACCGTAGAACGATTCAGCTAACCGCATGATCCG
>NZ_MLCB01000114.1 GCF_001890925.1 Planktotalea frisia | reverse complement strand
CTCAAAAGAGAAGAAGAGAGGAGACAAGACACCAGACACAAAGACAGACACACAAGGAGCACACTACTCATACTTTCCTGGCCCTCAAAAGAGAAGAAGAGAGGAGACAAGACACCAGACACAAAGACAGACACACAAGGAGCACACTCTGCAGAGTTGGTCCCATCAAGGTCGGCTCGTCTTCCCAATGGAAGGCGGGGACACGGAGCCAACCGAGGCAGAAGTGAGATTCTCAGACCAGCTTCTTGGCTGTGTCCCACCGACCTTGAGAGCCAATGTCGGCTTGATCAATTTGGTGGAGAGTCTACGGGAGGCAGACCTTGGGTTAAGAAGGGATCTTTGGAGGCATGCCATGGCGAAGGTCCAGAAGTATGGACGGAGGGGAACACCGCTGCCTGTAACAGTGAGCAACCTGGCTGGCGCAGGCTCTATCGTACTCGAGGAGGGTGCTGGGATGGGCTGGACGAAGGCTGGAGGTAGGCTGGAGGTAGGGGAGGGACGAAGGACTAGAGGATGGACGAAGGACTAGAGGCAGGACTGGGCAGGGCTCACTGTTCCCTCAGAGGCTAGGTGGAACTAGTGTAAGGGCGGAATGAGCAAGAGGAGTAGAGAGTCGAAGAGAATAGGTGGGAGTAGAAAGAATAGGCAGAATTGATTGGTTGGGGTTCGAGAAGAGGAGGCCAGAAGCTGGCCCTTATATAGACAACAGGGGGGGGTGTTTCCGAAGGCTATGGAACTAAACATGGAAACTCCGAGAGGACAAAAGGTTCTAGAAGGGGAAGGACATAGAAGCTAATGAAAGATCATGGAGGCTAAGAGAATGTTGTAGAGCATTGTCGAAGGCCTGGAGGGTGCGTCCGAGCTTGCGCTGAGCCGATCCGTGACACAAGGGGACCCTCGGCCGCGGTAATTCCGCCTTGCACACCAACACAAGAGAGACAGGAAGGAGAAGGGGACAAGCAGACAACAGAGGTAGGACCACACCCTCATACAATGATGAACAGAGATACCAGATAGGC
>NZ_MLCB01000113.1 GCF_001890925.1 Planktotalea frisia | reverse complement strand
ACCAGATACGCCGCCAACCTTCAAACCGCCCAAACACCAGATTCAGTCATAGCTCAAATTCCATTGGCATGTCGAAGACCTCGGAATCAGGCACGCCTACATCAAACGGGGCACTCCTCAACTCAATGGCAAAGTCGAACGATCCCACCGTTCCGATCAGCAGGAGTTCTATCAACTTCTCAGCTACAAAGGTGACGTCGATCTGGAGGCTAAACTCGACGAATGGGAGCGCTTCTACAACTTCGCTAGACCGCACGGCGCGCATAACGGCCAGACCCCTTACGAAGCTCTCAGAGACAAGCTACAGTAGCCGCGCAAGCGTCCCGCGGGTCTGTCTAGGCTACACGTCGCGTGCTCGAACCAATCGGATATATTACACCAACTGAGGCAGAGGAGGCATACTATGCAAAACTGAACGCGCTCGATAAAGTCGCTTAAGGAGGACTAAACAGTCTCCGGTAAAACCGGGGCGCTTCACGGATCACATCCAATTCTAAGTTAACTACACACTTGACTTGAGCACTCTCAAGTATCCGGCCAAGATTCATCACCTGAAATTATCATTTATCTTAAACAAAGGAGTTTTCTGAATGCAGGACGTTAAATATCAGCCATTCACTGCTCAGCAGGCAAGGTCGGCATTGTTTTAGGTTTTTCGATGCGGGCCTGAGCGCAGGCTAAGGTCTTAGTGCGACGGTGGCCCGCGTTGGGAAACATGACTAGGAGGAAGCCGTGGGGTCTAAATGAGCCCTATAGGAAAAGCGTAAAGCGAGCCCTGCCAAAGTCAATCCAAGATGATGAGGCTGTGTTTTTCTGGCACTGTTCTGAAGTGCCCGAACTTCTCTTACGAGAAGTATTTCACCTAATTCAGGCACATTGAGCATCTTAAATAGAGCTGCAGGCAAGCCGGTATCGGCCTCGAACGCGTTGCTGTTCAGGGTGTGGCCGTTGGATGGTGACGTGCGTCTCGTCATGCAGCGGCTTCTTGGGGTGGTGCGCGGGATTGCGGTTTTTGGCCGCGTCGGAAAGTCTCGATGTTGCACAGTGCGCCGCCACAGTCTGGGCCTGGTTCTCGCAATGTGAGTGGGACGACTTCTGCGGCTGGCGTGTCTTCTAGTTTGGGGGGGGCTGTGCGCCAAGCAACGTGCGCACTTTTGCAATATCAACCTTGCGCTTTGAACTGGCCAGCACTGCCTCGGAGCCACCGAAGGGTGGTTTGGCGTCGTGTCGAAGACGCGCCTCTGGCACGATGACCACACATTCTATTTTGCGCAGTGGCGCGAGATATGCGGAGAAGGCCTGCGGATCGGACAGCCCCAGCAGATCGCCAAAGAAGGTCAATTCGCCTGCATGGTGCAGAGCCAGTAACCCCTCGATAAAAAGGCGTCGAAACAACCGAGACAACCCTCCACCTGAGACGATCATGTGGACGTGTGGGTGATGCGTGAGAGCCGAGCCCCAAGTGTGCAGCACGCTGGTCATGCCGACCCTTGCGCCGAGACGTTTAAGATCGGCTGCGATTATGGATACTGTCTGAGCTGATGCGCGGAACAGCAGACCATAGACGGCGCGCTTGTTCCAATAGGCGATCCGCGCAATCTCAGCCGGCACGCAGGACCATGGTCACGAAAAATGTCAGCGATCTCCCGCTTCGGCTTGGCCAAACGGCTGCGTTCTACCCTCGTCGATATTTGCGTGTCTGTACGTTCAACTTCTTGAGCGCTTCAAATAGGCTAGGCGTGTCACGGATCGTCTTGGTGGCAACATGTCTGTAGCGCGCCGTTGTACTCAACTTGGCGTGGCCGAGCAGCACTTTAATGACGCGCACATCAACGTTTGCATCCAACAGATGCGTTGCAAAACTATGCCGCAATGTATGCAAAGTGGCGGGGCGCGTAATACCCACAAGGTGTTTAGTCGAGTTGAACGCCCGACCCAATTGGCGCGATGAGACCGGATTGATCTTGGGTTTGCCAGGAAATAGCCATCTTGCCGGTCGTGCCTCAAACCAATAATCGCGCAGCAATTCCAGCAAACATGGCGATAGCATGACCTTACGATCCTTATTGCCTTTGCCCTCATCAACATGAATCAGCATCTGGTCGCTGTCGATGTCGGCGACCTTGAGGTAACAGACCTCAGATACCCAAAGGCCTGTTTCATAAGAAGCGCTGAAACTTCTTCAAGGCTCAGCACCGTTGGCAACTTCCGGGGCTGCCTGCGGAACTGCATGTAGCGCTACAAATCCTCGCGACCGCAGATTTTGCCGAACAGAAACCACAACGCCATGATCCGCGCATTGTATGTGGGTGGCGTCACTTCGCGATCGGTCATATGTAACCGATAGGCGCGTAAATCGTCTGGCGTCGCCGTATCCGGAGACCTCTTCAAAAACCCTGCGAAATGCTTGATCGCCCGAATGTGGGCCTTTTGAGCTTTGTCGCCCATCCCGTGAATGCGCAAATCTTCGATCATCCGCTCACGTAGCGGGCTGAACTTCTCATGTGTCATGGAAGCTTTCATGTCCGTTGATTGAGAAGGCTCAATCGTCAGTCAGGTTCGTCAGATCTCAAAATGCGCAGCGTTCAGAGCAACACGCTACTTTCAAAACAAGCGCCACTGCCGCGAGAGCGACTTCGTCCAAGTCCAACATATACACAGAGTCCTCGAGCACCCGACTTTTGACGGGTTGACGTCTGACCGTAGAACGATTCAGCTAACCGCATGATCCG
>NZ_MLCB01000112.1 GCF_001890925.1 Planktotalea frisia | reverse complement strand
GTCAGCGATCGCCCTCGCTGCAACCGTCATATTCTGGTTATGAGTCCTGAACCTAGGGAATAACGAAGTTTAAACGAATTCAAAAATGTCAGATACAGATCCAGCGAGCAAATCACTCGCGGATAGATCAACGAACAGAATTGAAATACTGTAAGTGTCGAAAACAACCCCGTCGCTGGTGTTCGTCAGATAGCCGCTAAAGAAATTCTCGATATTGGAAATTGTGCCCGAGCTCAATCCTGCGAGTTGAACAATATCGACCCCGATCTCAAAATCCTTACTCGCATCCGCGAGCAAGTTAGAAATCATCGGATTGTTCGAGTCCAATTCGGAATAGAGCGTGTTTTCGTCGACATAGCCGATCACATCAGGACCTAAGTCTTCATGCTCTCGCGTCAGTGAATCAAAGCTTTCGAAATAGAACACATCCGCCCCGCCCCCGCCTTGCAAGAAATCAACACCTTTGCCACCTTACAAAAAATCCGACCCCGACAGAAATTGCGAAGGTCGATCTCTGAGCAAAATGTCATTGCCAAGACCGCCTGAAAGCTCGTCGTCGCCAAAACCGCCCATAAAGAAATCATCGACGCTCAGGTCTGTGTTTTCAGGAGCATCAAATTGATAAAGCCCTCCTGAATCAACCAACAGATTGCTGCCCATAATCGAAATTGCTGTGTCGCGACCATTTCCGCCATCGAATGTCAGGTTCTGCGTAAACAACGCGAAATCATCGCCGTCGGACCCAAAGACTGTGTCATTACCAGACGAGGTCGTGAAAAAGTCGCTCTCGGTTGAGCCATGGATGAATTCTGACGCCGAGGTGCCAAAGATTTTTAGCATCTCGATCTCTTCGTTATAAACCATCTCGTAAGACTGCGTACCATAAAGGAATTGGATCAATTCGACATCTGCAGTGCCAAGCTCGCTTGGGTTAGAGCCATCCGTGTAGGACATGATGCTTACATCCGTATTGTCCCTGCTCGGCCTGATCTGAAAATCGCCGTCAAACGTGTGTTCAAGCCCGAGTGCGTGACCGATCTCATGCAACATCGTCTCGAAACCGGATCTTCCGTAGTCAAAACTATTGGGATCATTGGCATAAGAGTCAGCATTGAGGAACACATCGCCACCGACACTATCGTGGAATATCGCGCCCAGCTCGTTGCCATCTTCGGATGTTTCGCCAATACCTGTCACAAAGGGCAAATACCCAAAACCACCCGCAGGACGCCCACCGATACTGGCCATATCATCTTCGCCAATCATCGAGATGCGCATATCACCACCACGATCAATTTCCAGAAAGGTCAGACCGCTGACCTCTTCCCACGTATCAAAAGCGTCGCGCACCCCTTGCTTTTGGCGCTCAGAGTAAGGTGTGACAGCTGTCGTCGTTCTGACATCATAAGCCGTCAGAGTTGTCATAAAGGAATAAGTAATGACAATCGGAGTGCCAGTAGGCAAAGTCGCATTCCAGCGCGCAAGATGGTTTTCCGTTGAAATACTCAGGGCGTCTTGGGAAAGCGACATAGGTTTACCTATTTAACAAACAATCGTGAAACGATCTGACTGCCCAATAGGATCATGCAGAAAAATAAATTTCAACTCTATCCCTTCATTAAAAAGTCTTTCACCCTAATTTCGCCGCACGCGCATCACGCAGGCGCGCAAAGTCGTCGCCAGCATGATAAGACGAACGCGTTAAAGGTGTCGCAGAGACCATCAAGAACCCTTTGCCCCAAGCCGCTTTTTCGTAGGCTTTGAATTCATCAGGCTCCACAAACCGCGCGACACCATGGTGCTTTGGCGTTGGCTGTAAATATTGACCAATGGTCAGAAAATCCACATCTGCCGCGCGCATGTCATCCATGACCTGTTGCACGGATTGCTTGTCTTCGCCAAGGCCCACCATAATGCCGGATTTGGTGAAAATCGTTGGATCCATTTCCTTGACCTGCTGAAGCAAACGCAGCGAGTGGAAGTACCGCGCACCAGGGCGCACGGTTGGATAAAGGCCGGGCACGGTTTCAAGGTTGTGATTGAACACATCAGGGCGCGCTTCGACGACGGCTTCAACCGCGCTGACAGGGCATTTCAAAAAGTCAGGGGTAAGCACTTCGATCGTAGTGTCAGGCGCGCGGTGGCGCACAGCGCGAATGGTCTGCGCGATATGCTCGGCACCGCCATCCTTCAAATCATCGCGGTCTACGGATGTGATAACGACATGCTTGAGCCCAAGGGTTTCAACCGCATGGGCCACCCTGCCCGGCTCAAACGCATCAAGCGCTTCGGGCTTGCCCGTCGCGATATTACAAAACGTACAGCCACGTGTGCAAATGTCGCCCATGATCATCATCGTCGCGTGACCTTGGTTCCAACATTCGCCGACATTGGGGCAACTGGCTTCTTCGCAAACGGTGACCAGCTTGTTTTCACGCAAAATGTCGCGTGTTTCTTTGTATCCGGCCCCTGTTGGCGCTTTCACACGAATCCAGCTGGGTTTCTTTGGTTGCGCGTTGTCAGGGCGATGCGCCTTTTCAGGATGCCGCTGGTCTGGAATTTTCAAGTCGCGCATGATCTGCCCTCGCTAGAATACCGATGAATGCGATATAGCATACATTCCAAGTGCTTCTAGCCCTCAGAATGCATAGCTGCTTTGTGGACGGTCAACTTTTGGCGAAAATGCCCCGAGTTATTGTCAAATCTGGTGTTTGAGGATTGTTGGTCATGCAGCGATCTGGTCA
>NZ_MLCB01000111.1 GCF_001890925.1 Planktotalea frisia | reverse complement strand
TCAGACAATTTCCGCGTCATAACCCATGAAAAAATTCGGGTTTTGGGGTAGCAGCGGTATAAACACAGATTGTTTGTGCGCTCGCATTCGCCCTATCGAGGCTTTGACATCGAAAAACGCTGACACGGAACCGCGCCCGTTCAAATCATTCAAACTGCCAATGCCAGAGCGTCGACGCATAACTGAAAGCCTATACCCGACGTATGGCGCGCATTTGAATGGCGGTTTTCTAAGTCATGTTGCTGGCAAAATGATTTATCGCACTGGGATAGACGGTTTTTCAGTCAAAATTCACAATGCTTTTCTGAAAGACAGTCAAAACCCCGGCCAACAAGAACTAGAGCAGACGCGCTTGTGCCATTTGCACGGAGCGACGTGGATTGATTGGATAAAGAGCTACACGTACCGCAAGGAAAAGGGCGCTTACCGCGCCGAATTAAAAGCCCCTTTTGATCAAGGAACTGGTGGCCTGAGCATGCATGAACTTCTTAGCCAAATAGAAGCCAGAGACGGCGAAAAAGGGCTGCGCGCATTCTACGACGAAGTGTGCACAGCGCGTCCGGAACTGCTCGCGGGCCTAGCAGCGCACGACTTACTCCACTGGCATAGGCTCGATCTAAACGCAGCTATTGCGGAACAGTTTCCAGAATAGCTCGCATTGTCGCGCAGTGAGAAACAATATGCGATATTCTTGCCAAGGTTTTGGTGTTTAACGCTTAAAGGCGCAGCGTGATTTGACCAAACCGTGCTTTTTCGCTATCTCCTGCGCCAAGACCCATGGAGTGCAAAGACACTCAATCAATCGGATTTGGTCTATTTAAGTTGTACGGGCCAGATTGTGTCTGTAAGCCACGGATATACATGACAAAGTTTTCTGATCTGAACTTGGACCCAAAGGTCCTCAAAGCCATCGAAGATGCTGGCTACGAATCCCCTACCCCTATTCAAGCTGGTGCGATTCCACCTGCACTCCTCGGCCAGGACGTGCTGGGCATCGCTCAAACCGGAACAGGGAAAACGGCGAGCTTTACGCTGCCAATGATCACACTTCTCGGCAAAGGTCGTGCGCGCGCGCGCATGCCGCGCTCGCTGGTCTTGTGCCCAACGCGTGAATTGGCCGCGCAGGTTGCTGAAAATTTCGACACATACACGAAATATCACACCAAGCTTACCAAAGCGTTGTTAATCGGCGGCGTGTCCTTCAAAGAGCAGGACCGCTTGATCGATAAAGGCGTCGACGTTCTGATCGCAACGCCTGGTCGTTTGCTCGATCACGTTGAGCGAGGCAAATTGCTCCTGACTGGCGTGCAGGTTATGGTAGTCGACGAAGCGGACCGCATGCTCGACATGGGTTTCATCCCCGACATTGAACGCATTTTCAGCCTCACGCCGTTTACGCGTCAAACGCTGTTCTTCTCTGCCACGATGGCCCCTGAGATCGAGCGGATCACCAACACGTTCCTGTCCAACCCTGCCCGCATCGAGGTTGCCCGTCAGGCGACCTCTTCCGAGAATATCGAACAAGTTGTGATGATGTTCAAAGCCTCGCGCAAGGATCGCGAAGGCACGGAAAAGCGTAAAGCTTTGCGTATGTTGATCGACAACGAAGGTGAGAAATGCACGAACGCGATCATCTTCTGCAATCGTAAGATGGATGTGGATACGGTCGCTAAGTCTCTGAAAAAATACGGTTATGATGCTGCGCCTATTCACGGTGATCTGGATCAGAGCCAGCGCACCAAAACTTTGGATGCTTTCCGCGATGGATCGTTGCGATTCTTGATTGCCTCTGACGTCGCCGCGCGTGGACTTGATGTCCCTGCGGTGAGCCATGTGTTCAACTATGATGTGCCGAGCCACGCCGAAGACTACGTGCACAGGATTGGCCGCACAGGTCGTGCTGGCCGTGATGGCAAAGCGATGATGATTTGCGTGCCGCGCGATGAAAAGAACTTTGATGCCATCGAAAAGCTGATCCAAAAGACAGTGACGCGCATTGATAACCCTCTGGCGGGTAAAGAAGATCCCGCAAAGGATGTTCAAGCGGTCGAAGCCAAGCCGGATCACGAAGAAAAGCCAAAGCGCACGCGTTCACGCAGCCGTAAATCTGCGCCCAAAGAAGACGTCGTCGTCGTCGTCGAAGCACCAGCTGAAGCGGTTGAGATGAAAAAAGAGCCGGCAGCGCCTGAAGTGCAAAAACCTGCACCGAAGGAAAATCGTGGACGTGGTGGACGAGGTCGCGGCAATGACAATAAAGTTGTCGGCTTGGGCGATCATCTTCCCGGCTTTATCGCGATGAGTTTTGAAGAACGTAGCGAAAATTAAGACGCTCAATAGATTAGATAAAAGCCCCGCGAAAGTTTACCTCTCGCGGGGCTTTTTTGTTAATCAGCCGTCGGGCGACGCATCATCCCAAGACCCTTTGAGATCACTCCCATGATCAAAGCCGCCAGTGCAAGCGCCATAGCGATGGTCAAAGAGATGAATTTCAGCGCAGCGAAGCCGGAGTAGATGTAGGCTAGGATCTGCGGGATGCCGTTCTCAAACTGCATCAAGCCGAAAGACGTCAGGTTTTCCAAAGCGTCAAAGCTGCCGCCTAGGAATGCGAAGAAGGCAGCGCCGATCCCCATCATATACGTCGCTTTGCGCGGCACGCCCATGCGGGCGATCAACGTGCCAAGGCAAATGCCAAACAGGATCACCGAGGCGATAAAAGCGAAGTCGAACAGTTGTGTTTGGATATATGTGCCAAAGGTCCCCGCCGCCCGCATCGTTTCATAGTAGCCGAACGTCGTTGCGCCATCGAAGGCCAACTGCCCTGTTGCGAAGTCTACAGGATGTCCCGAGGCCGCATAAAGGCGGTCGAGATAGATGCGTGTCCCTTGGAATGCGGCAAAGCCTATAACCGTTGCTGTTGCGTGGATCCAGAGGGGGCGTTTAAGGCTTTATCTTTTAGTGTGCAGAACATCGGTCTTACCTTTCTTAACTGCATTCCGTGGAATATTAATTATATTCCAAGGAATAAATCGCAAGAGCAAAAATGAAAACAGATATGAAACCACCTGAACACGTTGAAAAATATGTGAAATTGGGAACAGCCTTGAGCATCAACACGCAACTTTTCAGCACGCGCATGGGGCAAATGCTGGATCGATTCGGGCTGACAGAGGCGCAATTCTCGGTTCTCAATCACCTCGCGCAGCGAATGCCAGAGGGGCAAAGCGTGACTGCCATCGCTGCGGCTGTAGAAGTGAAACAGCCTGCCGTGTCCAAAATGGTCACCAAGTTCGAAGGGATGGGATGGGCGCGTTTTGAATCGATCAAAGGGGATGCGCGCGCAAAGCAGGTTCTTCTGACCGAAGCCGGGATCGCGCATTTGATGACAGTGCAGCGCGCGTTACTGCCCGACTATGTGCAAATGCTAGAGGGGTGGAGCGATGAGGACATAGCATCCCTCACCGCTCAGCTTTTTCGTCTTGTTGGTTGGCTCGATCAGAACCGGCTCTAGACCTTAGGAAAGACGGCTCACAACAATCGTGACTTCCGGTTTTTTGCCAATCTCAGCGTTGCAGCTCTGACGCACGCAACGTTTGATCGCTTCTTCGAGCTTCTTGTCGTCGCGCATCGTCTTACCGTTTGAACGCCCGATAAGTTGGCTCAGATCTTCCTCAACCACATCCACGAGTGGCGCGCGTGATTTGCCTTGATCGGCGAGACCCATGAGTTCACACCATGGATCGCCCAGCAATTCGTCGTTCTCGTCCAAAATCAGCGTCACAGTGATATGCCCGTTCAGCGCCATGCGCATACGATCCCGCACAACACCGTCAAGCGCACCAACCTGCACAGAGCCGTCCAGATATGTACGGCCCGTTTCGATATAATCCGCGACCTTTGGCTTGTTGCCAGAGAGATCAATCATCATACCGTTCACAGCAACGATCCCTGAAAGCCCTTTGGCCTCTGCGATCTTCACGTGTGTGCGCAGGTGACGATGTTCACCATGCATAGGGATCAGCATTTGAGGCTGCGTAATTTCGTGCATCTTCTCCAGATCGGGACGGTTCGCGTGACCTGACACGTGATACAGGCCAGAACTGTCATCAATCACATCCACACCCTTTTCTGAGAGTTGGTTGATGATGTAGATCACGCCACGCTCATTGCCCGGGATGGTTTTAGAGGAAAACAGGAATGTATCGCCCTCTTTCAGCGTCAAACCTTGGTACTTACCCCGCGCGAGTTGCGCCGAGGCGGCACGTCGTTCCCCTTGGGAGCCTGTCACCAAAAGCATCACGTTCTCACGCGGCAGCGTCGCGGCATCCTCAGAGCTGATACACGTCGGGAAGTCTTTCAGCACGCCCGTTTCAATAGACGCCTCGACCATACGGCGCATCGCACGACCAAGTAGCACAACAGAGCGCCCGGCCCGCACACCGGCTTCTGCCAGCGTCTTTACGCGTGCCACGTTGGAGGCGAATGTTGTTGCGACAACCATGCCCGGTTGATCAGAGATCAGCTTTTCGATCTCAGGACCGACCGTGATTTCAGAGCGGCCTTCATTCAAAGAAAAGACGTTCGTGGAATCGCACACCAGTGCTTTGACGCCATCCTTGGACACCTCACGCCAGAGTTTTTCGTCGAACGGTTCGCCCACCAATGGCGTTTCGTCGATTTTGAAGTCACCTGTGTGCAAGACACGCCCGTCAGGGCTGTCGATCACAAGACCAGAGCTTTCGGGGATCGAGTGTGAAATCGGTAGGAAGCCAACTGAGAATGGTCCTGCTTTCACAACTTCGGGCCAAGGCGACACAGTCGTTACGGCCTTCGCCTCAACCCCGTATTCATCCAACTTGCGGCGCGCAATATTCGCCGTAAAGGCACGCGTATAGATCGGAACGCGAAGCTGCTCGTAGAAGTGACCAATCGCACCAACGTGGTCCTCATGGGCATGTGTGATAAAGATCGCCTCTAGATCATTGCGGCGTTCTTTCAGCCAAGTGATGTCGGGTAGGATCAAATCCACCCCGGGCGTGCCGTCCATATCCGGGAAGGTCACGCCAATATCCACAAGGATCAGCTTTTCTTTGCCCGGTTTTCCGTAGCCATAGACATAAGCATTCATGCCTATTTCGCCTGCCCCGCCAAGGGGAAGGTAGATCAAACGCTCTGCGCTCATTTCGGTTTATCCGTTCTTCTTATTATGCTCGTGGATCACGATCAGACCATGCATTGTGAGGTCATCTTCGATCACATCGAACAGGTTTTGTGCGGTTGCAAACAGCGGGGCAAGTCCGCCTGTGCCAACCACTTTCATCGGCTTGCCATATTCATTCTTAATGCGGTTCGTAATGCCTTCGATCAGGCCCGTATAGCCCCAGAAAACGCCTGACTGGATGCAGGCAACCGTATTTGTCCCAATTACGTGCTCGGGTTGGGAAATGTCCACATGCGGCAATGCCGCAGCCCCGTTGTGCAGCGCCTCAAGTGACAGATTAACCCCCGGAGAGATGACCCCGCCCACATAAGCGCCGTCTTCTGCGACCACATCAAAATTGGTCGCTGTGCCAAAATCAACAACAACAATATTACCGCCATGACGATCAAAGGCAGCCGCAGCATTCGCGAGACGATCCGGCCCGACTTGTGTGCCGCCATCCACGCGCGGAGCGATAGGAAGCTTGCATTCAGGTTTGCCAACAACCAGAGGGCGGCAGCCAAAGAAACGATCCGCAAAGACGCGCAGGTTAAACACAACGCGCGGCACAGTTGATGAAATGATCACATCCTTGATATCGAGGTCAATTTTGTAATGATTGACCAAAGTACTGAACCAAGTGAAATAGGCATCCGCGGTACGGCCATGATGAGTTGACGTGCGCAATGTGCACAGCCACTTTTCACCATCCCAAATCGAGAAAACCGTATTCGTGTTGCCGCAATCAATCGCCAGAAGCATCGGCTTTCTCCGAAATTAGAAAAATACATCCGCCGCAGCAATTACCACGCGGCCTTGGGTGGTTTTTAGAACAAGGTTGCCCTGCTCGTCTACTGTCTCGAACGTGCCCACGGTTTCTGACGCCATTGTGCGCGCAGTGATCACCTCGCCAATTTTAGCCGCGCGCGCGAGCCAGTTTTCGCGGATCGGTGAAAAGCCGTAGGTAGTGAATTGAAGCTCCAACCGCGCATATGCGCTGGCAAGGAGATCAAGGAATTCTTCAGGATTAATCGCGACACCCGTTTCGGAGAGCAATGAAACGGGACGCATTGCTTGCACTTCAACCTCAGCAGGTGCGGGCGCATCAGCGAGGTTAACGCCGATACCAATAGCAAGATGCCCAACTGAGCCGCCTGCCCCGATGCTCTCGAGCAAAATACCCGCGACTTTGCCACCATTCAGCAGCACATCATTGGGCCATTTCAGCGCGAGGCAGTGCGCCTGCACACCACATGCAATGAACGCATCATACAGCGCGAGGGATGCCACGAATGAGCGCAACGCAACAATGTCGGGTGTCTCTGTCGGGTGTAGCACAAGCGTGCCTGCAAAATTGCCTTTGGGAAAGCGCCACGCGCGCCCGCGGCGTCCACGAGACGCTGTTTGGTTCAGGGCCAAAATCCACTCCGGCCCTGCGAGTGACTTTGCAATACGTGCAGCTTCTGCGTTGGTGCTATCAACTTCAGCCAAGACCCTGCGGCCATAGCCCAGCGGGAAGCCCGTATTAGTTAACAAGCGTTGCTGCCGCTGCGGCCGCTGCGCCTTCAATCCCAAAGAGATTGACCAAGCCCAACACCATGATCGCCGCAGAAGCCATCAAGAAGCCCCACAGCACAGGCGAGTGGCTCTTGTCGAGCGTCTCATCCGGCACTTCGCCGAAATACATGTAAAAGACGATGCGCAAGTAATAGTAGGCACCAATCACCGAAGCGATCACGCCTGCGATTGCCAACCATGCAAGGCCCGCATCATAGGCGGCGCGCAGCACATAGAACTTACCAAAGAAGCCAACCATCGGCGGCACGCCTGCCATGGAGAACAGCAAGATCAACATCGCGAGGGCTTTGCCCGGCTCACGCTTGGCATATTGGTTGAGCGATCCGATATCAGTGACCGCTTGACCGTCTTTCTGCATCGAAAGGATAAAGGCGAATGTACCGATGTTCATGGTCACGTAAATCGCCATGTATACGAGCATCGCTTGCACGCCCAAAACCGTGCCCGCCGCGAGGCCCATCAACGCGTAGCCCATGTGCGCAATAGAGGAAAACGCCATCAGACGTTTGATATTTGTCTGACCAATCGCCGCGAAGGCACCAAGGAACATAGAAACGACGGACAAAAGCGCAATAATCTGGCTCCAATCGCTGACAGCGCTACCGAAGGCATCGTGCAAAACACGCGCGAACAATGCCATTGCAGCGATTTTAGGTGCGGTTGCGAAGAACGCAGTGACCGGTGTCGGCGAACCCTCATAGACATCTGGCGTCCACATGTGGAACGGAACCGCAGACACTTTGAACGCAAGACCCGCGATGATAAAGACGAGACCAAAGAGTAGACCGATGGATGTATGTCCCTCCGTCGCGGTTTGGATAATGCCCGAGAACAGCGTGGTGCCTGCGAAACCGTAGGTTAGGGATGCACCGTAAAGCAAAAGGCCAGAGCTCAGCGCGCCGAGCACGAAGTACTTCAAACCCGCCTCAGTGGAACGCGCACTGTCACGACGCAATGACGCGACCACATAGAGCGCAAGTGATTGCAGCTCAAGGCCCATATAGAGCGTCATCAGATCTCCCGCAGAGACCATAACCATCATGCCAACAACGCTGAGCGCGACCAACACGGGGTACTCAAAACGCAGCAAGCCTTTGCGCTGCATGTATTCTTGGCTCATCACCAGTACAGCCGCAGAGGACAAAAGGATCGCCACTTTGGCAAAACGCGAGAACGCATCATCGACGAACATGCCGCCGAACGCAGGGTTCGTGCCCTGCCCGTTCACCCCAATCCAAAGCGCCAGCGCCAGGAAGACACCCGCCGTTGCCCAAACCAGCATCGGACCCATCTTGTCCTTGCTCGTGTAGACCGCGCCCAACAATGCACCAATCGCAAAAAGCGACAGGATGATTTCCGGCATAATGATGTTCAGGTCAGCCTGTATCATGTTCAGCGTCTTTCTTAGTGCGAGGCGACAGCGGCGGTTGCGTTTGGTGCGCTCGCCAGTGCCGTTTCATAGTTGGAAACCAGCGCTTCTACCGAAGGGCCGATGATATCGAGGACCAGCGCCGGATAAACGCCAAGGAGCAGCGTCATCACCACAAGCGGCGCAAAAATCGCACGCTCGCGCGTTGTCATATCAGTTATCGTGCGCAGGCTTTCCTTGATCAGATCCCCCATCACGACGCGGCGGTAAAGCCATAGCGCATAAGCGGCTGACAGGATCACGCCTGCTGTGGCAACCGCAGCGACCCATGTGTTCACTTGGAACACGCCGACCAGCGTCAGAAATTCACCAACGAAACCAGATGTCCCGGGCAGACCCACATTCGCCATCGTGAAGAACATGAAGATCAGCGCATAGGCTGGCATACGGTTCACAAGACCACCATAAGCGTCGATTTCGCGTGTGTGCATACGATCATAAATCACACCGACGCAGAGGAAGAGCGCGCCAGAGATAAAGCCGTGGCTGATCATTTGGAAGATTGCACCGTCAATACCCTGCTGGTTCGCCGCAAAGATACCCATCGTCACATAACCCATATGCGCGACCGATGAATAAGCGATCAGCTTTTTCATATCTTCCTGCACTAGTGCAACGAGAGAAGTGTAAACAATCGCAATCGCAGACATCCACAGGATTAGCGGTGTCAAAACATCCGCACCGACTGGAAACATCGGCAAGGAGAAGCGCAAGAAACCGTAGCCGCCCATTTTCAAAAGGATCGCCGCCAGAACAACAGAACCTGCTGTCGGAGCCTGAACGTGCGCGTCCGGCAACCATGTATGCACAGGCCACATCGGCATTTTAACTGCGAAACTGGCAAAGAAGGCTAAGAACATCAGCGTTTGCAAACCACCAACAACGTGGATGCCCAAAAGTGAGAAGCTCTCGGAACCAAAGGTGTGCGTCATCAACGTTGGAATGTCAGTTGTGCCCGCGTTCACGAACATTGCGACCATCGCCACCAGCATCAGGACTGACCCGAGGAAGGTATAAAGGAAGAACTTGAAGCTCGCGTAAATACGGTTCGCGCCGCCCCAGATACCGATAATTAGGAACATCGGGATCAAGCCCGCCTCGAAGAAGACGTAGAACAGCACCAAATCCAGCGCCATGAACACGCCGAGCATCAGCGTTTCCAAGAGCAAGAACGCGATCATGTATTCTTTGACACGCGTTTCAACATTCCAGCTCGCCGCAATGACCAAGGGCATCATAAAGGTGGTGAGCATCACGAAGAGCACGGAAATTCCGTCCACGCCCATCTTGTACTGCATGCCCATTATCCATGACGCCTCTTCCACCATCTGGAAACCGGTGTTGGAGCTGTCGAATTGGAACAGAATAAACAGCGAGACAATGAATGTCGCACTTGTTGCGATCATCGCGAGCCACTTGGCATTACGCGCCGCCGCTTCGTCACTGCCACGCAAGAAAAGCGCAAGGATCAAGGCTGCGAGCGCAGGGATGAAAGTGACAATGGAAAGAAGGTTATCCATTATTGCGCTCCTCCGGAGAACGTCATCCACGTGACCAGAACCAGAATTCCGATGACCATGGCGAAGGCGTAAGTAAAGATATAGCCGGACTGCGCGCGACCTGCGAGGCGGGTAAAGAAGGGCACGATGCCCATAGCTACACCGTTAAGCGTACCATCGATAACATCACCGTCGCCGCGCTTCCAAAAGAAGCGGCCGATCATCGACGCGGGCTTTACAAAGATCGCATCGTAGAGCTCGTCAAAGTACCACTTGTTCAGCAAGAAGTTATAGAGCGGACGGTTATGCTCCATAGTGCGCTTGGGCATTTTCGGATCCCAAATATAGAAACACATCGCCATCAAGAAACCGATCACCATCGCAATAAACGGGCTCAGCTTCACCCAAGTCGGCACATAGTGCGCGTCATGAATGACATGGTTGTCTTTGCCCGTATAGATCGCGCCCTCACCCGGCTTGCCGGTGAACGCATAAGACGTCTTTTTCTTCTTGTCGTCTTTAGGGGCCGCGTGATCATCTTTCGCTTCGCCGTGGTCATCTTTGGCCTCGCCATGCTCGGAAGCTTCGGCGTAGGGCACACCAAAGAAGCTCGCGATCTCATTGGTTTTGCCAAAGAAACTGCTGTACCAAATCGCACCCGCAAAGATCGAACCGACTGCAAGTACTCCAAGGGGCACCAACATAACCATCGGGCTTTCATGCGCATGCTCATGGGTATGCTTGTCGCCACGTGGTTTTCCGAAGAAGGTCAAGAACATCAAACGCCAGCTATAGAACGACGTGAACAGCGCCGCGATCACCAGCATCCAGAAGGCATAGCCCATCGGATCAGCCGCGAACGCACTCTCGATCACCGCGTCTTTCGACGCGAAACCAGCGAAACCAATCCACCCCGTCAGCGGAATACCAACACCTGTGATCGCTAACGTACCAATCAGCATCGCCGCAAATGTATATGGGATTTTCTTACGCAAACCGCCGTAATTACGCATGTCCTGCTCGTGGTGCATCGCGTGGATCACGGAACCCGCCCCCAAGAAAAGCATCGCTTTGAAGAACGCGTGTGTGAAGAGGTGGAACATCGCAACGGAATAGGCACCAACACCAGCGGCAACGAACATGTAACCGAGCTGGGACATTGTTGAGTACGCAATCACGCGCTTGATGTCGTTTTGCACAAGGCCGATGGTTGCGGCGACGAATGCTGTCGTTGCTCCAAGGATTGTGATGAAGGCCGTCGCCTCCGGCGCATATTCCATCAATGGCGACATGCGGCAAACGAGGAAGACACCCGCGGTCACCATGGTTGCGGCGTGGATCAAGGCAGACACAGGTGTCGGGCCTTCCATCGCGTCTGGCAACCAAGTGTGCAGGAACAATTGCGCCGATTTACCCATCGCACCGATGAACAACAAAACAGCGATCAAGTTGGCTGCATTCCAATCTGCCCAAAGGAAGTGGACAGTCGTTTCCGCAAGCGCAGGTGCGGCTGCAAAGATGTCATCGAATTTGACACTATCGGTTAGATAATAAAGCCCGAAGATACCAAGCGCGAAGCCAAAATCGCCGACACGGTTAACGACGAAAGCTTTGATCGCTGCCGCATTCGCCGTTGGTTTGCGGTAGTAAAAACCGATCAACAGATATGAGGCGACGCCCACACCTTCCCAGCCAAAGAACATTTGCACAAGGTTGTCGGATGTCACCAGCATCAACATCGCAAAGGTAAAGAACGACAGATACGCAAAAAAGCGCGGCTTATAGCTTTCGCCCTCTTTCCACTGCGGATCGTCTGCCATGTAACCAAAGGAATATAGATGCACGAGCGCAGACACTGTGGTGATCACGATCAACATGATCGCAGTCAAACGGTCCATACGGATCGCCCAGTCTGTGCTCAACGAACCGCTTTCGATCCAACGCAAGAGCTGAATTTTCTCCGTTACACCATCATGGGTCAGAAACACAATCCAGCTGAACGCACATGCGACAAACAGCAGTCCCGTGGTGATCCACATTGCTGCGCGCTCACCTGTGAGACGCCAGCCAAATCCACCGATCAGAGCCCCGACAAGAGGCGCGAAAAGAATGAGCGTTTCCATCTGATCAGCCTTTCATCACGTTGACGTCTTCGACCGCAATCGTTCCGCGTGTACGGAAGAAGCAGACGAGGATCGCAAGGCCAATCGCGGCCTCTGCGGCGGCAACTGTCAGAACGAAGAGCGTAAACACTTGCCCGACCAAATCCCCAAGGAAACTGGAGAAGGCAACAAGGTTAATGTTGACCGCCAACAGCATCAGCTCGATCGACATGAGCAGGATAATGACGTTCTTGCGGTTCACAAAAAGGCCAAATATACCAATGACAAACAGCGTCGCTGCCACTGTCAGGTAATGTTCTAGTCCGATCATGTCGTCCCTCAGTTCTTTATTCTTGGCGGTGGCGACCGCCCGTGTTTGCCCGTTCGGGCTTAATAATTCTTCAAGCGAGTAGCGTTAAAGCCCCTGCCCCGGTTTCACGTCTTTGAGTTCCATCGCTTTGGCTGGATCACGGTGCATCTGCGCCATCACATCCTGACGCTTAACATCCGTGCGGTGGCGTAATGTCAGAACAATCGCGCCTATCATCGCAACCAACAGGATCAAGCCAGACAACTGGAAAATCAGGAAGTATTTGTCATAGAGCAACAAGCCCAAAGCTTCGGTGTTGTGCGCATCCGTTGGCGTCACCGCGTCGCGCAGGCCAGCTGCTTTGTCGCTGGCTTCCCAGACTCCGAAGGCCATGGTGAATTGCATCAGCAGCACGAGACCAATGAGCAAAGCGAGCGGCATGTATTTCGCCATTTCCGCCTTTAGTTCGGCAAAGTCGATGTCGAGCATCATGACCACAAACAAGAACAAAACCGCGACTGCGCCGACGTAAACGATGATCAACAACATCGCCACGAACTCCGCGCCAAGCAGCACGAACAGGCCCGCAGAGGACAAGAACGCAAGGATCAACCACAAGACCGAGTGCACAGGGTTACGGCTAATCACCGTAAACAAGCCGCCCGTGATCGTGCAGATCGCAAAGAGGTAAAAGGTAAATACGGCGACGCTCATGTCTCATCATCCTTGGTCTCTGATAGAACCTCATTCGCGAATTCCATCGCGCGGGTCATCGCTGGCAAACCTGCGAACATCGACATTTGCGCGATGGTCTCGGTCACTTCATCTTTTTTCGCACCCGCCGCAAGGGCATGGCGCACGGTCATTCTTAACTGCGTTTCATTCTGCGCGCCCTGCATGGTCAAACCAGCCAGCGTCAGCAAAAGGCGCGTTTTCGCATCCAACCCCTCTTTGGACGCGCCTTTGCCGAACGACATTTCCATCATGTCCTTCGTCATTGTCGGCCAAAGTTTTTCCATCGCCTGCGTTGACGCGCCAGCCAGCGCAGGATTGAAAGCTTTCGCCATCTCCTGAGCTTGGGCCATCATCATGGCAAAGGGGTTGTTCGCATCAGTCATCGGTAGGGCGCATCAATCTCAAGGTTGCGCGCAATCTGCGCTTCCCAACGATCGCCGTTCTCGAGCAATTTGTCCTTGTCGTAGAACAGCTCTTCACGGGTCTCAGTCGCAAATTCAAAGTTCGGACCTTCGACAATCGCGTCCACTGGGCAGGCTTCTTGGCAGAAACCACAATAGATGCATTTGGTCATGTCGATGTCATAACGTGTGGTGCGGCGCGAGCCGTCATCGCGCGGTTCCGCGTCAATGGTGATCGCTTGCGCAGGGCAAACCGCTTCGCACAACTTACATGCGATGCAACGCTCTTCGCCATTCGGGTAACGACGCAAAGCGTGCTCACCTCGAAAACGCGGGCTAAGTGGGCCCTTCTCATGCGGGTAGTTCAGCGTCACTTTGGGCGCGAACATATATTTCAAACCAAGACCGAAGCCTTTCACGAAGTCCGCAAGCAGGAAGTACTTGGCCGCGCGGCCATAATCGAAATCAGCCATCGTTTAGCCTCCCACAGTCCAGCGCGCGTAAACGCCCCAGAACCATCCAAATTTTGCAGCAAATGCCACGAACACGACCCAAGCCAAGCTCATCGGAAGGAAGATTTTCCAACCAATGCGCATCAACTGGTCGTAGCGGTAGCGCGGTGTGATCGCCTTCACCATGGAGAAGAAGAAGAACACCAAAAGCATTTTGCCCACCATCCAGAAGATGCCATCCGGCAAGCCTGGGATTGGGGAGAGCCATCCACCAAAGAACATCAGCGAAATCAGTGCGCACATCAGAACGACGGCAACAAGTTCCCCGATCATGAACAGCAGGAACGGCGTCGAGGAATATTCAACCTGATAGCCCGCCACCAATTCCGATTCCGCTTCGGGAAGGTCGAATGGGGGACGGTTGGTTTCCGCCAAGGCCGAGATAAAGAAGAGAACCAACATCGGGAAATGCGGTAGCCAATACCAGCTGAGCAATCCGTAATCGCTATCTTGTGCAGCAACGATTGCGCCAAAGTTCATCGAACCGGATGACAGGATAATACCGATAATAATCAAACCGATAGAGACCTCGTAAGAGATCATCTGCGCAGCAGAGCGAAGCGAGCCAAGGAACGGATATTTGGAGTTGGACGCCCAACCACCCATGATCACGCCGTATACTTCGAGCGAGGACACCGCGAATACATAAAGGATCGCGACGTTGATCTCGGACAAAACCCAGTTCTCATTGAACGGGATAACCGCCCAAGCGATCAAGCTCATCACCAATGTTACCATCGGCGCCATCAAGAAGACCGCTTTGTCCGCGCCCGCAGGGAAGACGACTTCCTTCACGATGTATTTCAAGAAGTCCGCGAAGCTTTGCAGCAATCCAAAAACGCCAACGACGTTAGGTCCGCGGCGCATCATGACAGCAGCCCAGATTTTGCGGTCGGCGTACATCAAGAATGCAAGCGCGAGCAGCAAAGGAATCACGAGCAAGAAGATTTGCCCAACGATTGTCAGGCCCATGCCCAATGTTGTGGTGGTGAAAAAGTCGTACATTAGGTCCTCACACCGTCGGTATCTTGTTCTCGTCGCAGGCCGAAACCGTGACTTCTGCATCTATCGTCTTCAGCCCACGCGGGAGCGCTGGCGAGATGGTGTAAACAGCATCCCCGACCCATGTGCCACCCTCTTCGGCCGTGTTTGTGCGTAAATGACGCGCAAAACCATAACCTCTGATTAACGCGTACTGCGCAGCGGCACATTCTGCATAGGCATCCACGTCAGAATTGTCGCGTGCGCCCTTCATTTTAACTTGAAAGCTGACCAAGTCACCATCGAGAAGCCATGTTTGCACGCCTTCATATAGCGGCTTGAACGGCGCGGGTTTATCGCCCGTTTGCTGCTCGCATCCGGATACCGCACCAGCAAGCGCCAGCGCAAATGGGGATATGATCGCTACGTTTCTCACTCGGCGGCGATCTTATCTGCTTGGCGGCGCGCTTTCGCACCTGCGCTTAGCTCTGCCATCAACTCGCTTGCGCGCGCGATAGGGTTGCTCAAGTAGAAATCGCTGACCGCATTGCGGAAGTCCGCTTTGCCCATCGCTTTTGCGGGAAGCGGTTGCCACGCGTTCTGTGGAACCTCATCAATCTCTGCGAGATGGGGAACCTCTGAAACAAGCGCTGTACGCAATGCTGCAAGACTGTCGTATGGCAATTTCGCATCGAGTTCAGCAGAAAGCGCGCGCAAGATTGCCCAGTTCTCTTTCGCTTCACCGGGCGCAAAACCAGCGCGCATCGCGAGCTGTGGACGGCCCTCAGTGTTGACGAACAACCCCTGCTCTTCTGTATACGCAGCACCCGGCAGAATGATGTCCGCGCGATGTGCTCCGCGATCACCGTGGCTACCTTGGTAGATCACAAATGCGCCCGCATCGATGTCGACTTCGTCAGAACCAAGGTTGTAAATCACCTCAGCATCCTTAGTTGCCGCTTCAACGCCGCCTTCAGTTGTGCATCCCGCGTCCATCGCACCAACACGACCCGCAGCTGTATGAAGCACCAGCATTTTGCCGCCTGCTTTCTCTGCAAGCGCCATGGCAGTCGCCAGAACTGCCTCGCCGTCCGCTTCTTGCAATGCGCCCTGCCCAACGATCACCAGATCAAAGCCACTGGCATCGGCAAGCGCTGCGCGGTCCGTGCCCAGATGCGTGTGCTCAAAAGTCAGATCCACCGCCTGACCGATCAAGGAAACATTGGTTCCCTGTGTCCAGGCCTTGCGAATACGTGCGTTCAGCACAGGTGCTTCGGTCTTGGGATCACTGCCAACGATCAGAATGTTCTGTGCTGCCTCGATATCCTCGATGGTTGCGTTGCCAACGTAGCCAGAGCGATTGCCAGCAGGCAGTTTCGCTTTGTCGGTGCGGCACTCAACGTTGCCGCCCATGCCCTCGACAATCTGCTTCAGTGCAAAAGCGGCTTCAACAGGCACCAAATCACCAATCAGACCCGCAACTTTCTTGCCTTTCATCGCCGTGGCAGCAGCGCCAAGCGCCTCACCCCAGTTGGATGCACGCAATTTGCCGTTCTCGCGAATATACGGACGATCAAGGCGCTGACGGCGCAAGCCGTCCCAGACAAAGCGTGTCTTGTCAGAAATCCATTCCTCGTTCACGCCATCATGGTTGCGCGGCAACATACGCATCACTTCACGACCTTTGGTATCCACGCGGATCGAACTACCCAAAGCGTCCATGACGTCGATGGATTCAGTCTTGGTCAGCTCCCAAGGACGCGCAGTAAACGCGTAGGGCTTGGAGACCAAAGCGCCAACGGGGCAAAGGTCAATGATGTTGCCTTGCAAGTTGCTGTCCAAAGTTTCGCCCAAATAAGACGTGATCTCTGCGTCTTCGCCGCGACCCGTTTGGCCCATCTGAGTGATGCCAGCGACCTCTGATGTGAAACGCACACAGCGCGTGCACGAAATACACCGCGTCATATGGGTTTCAACAAGTGGACCTAGATCCAGATCATCTGTCGCGCGCTTTGGTTCGCGGAAACGCGAGAAATCGACGCCATAAGCCATGGCTTGGTCTTGCAAATCACACTCGCCGCCCTGATCGCAGATCGGGCAATCGAGTGGGTGGTTGATCAGCAAAAACTCCATCACCCCTTCACGTGCTTTTTTAACCATAGGCGAGTTGGTCTTTACCACAGGCGGCTGACCTTCTGGGCCGGGACGCAAATCGCGCACCTGCATCGCGCACGACGCGGCTGGTTTGGGCGGGCCGCCTACGACCTCCACAAGACACATGCGGCAATTGCCGGCAATTGTCAGACGCTCGTGATAGCAGAAACGAGGAATTTCGGTCCCCGCCTCTTCACAGGCCTGAATGAGGGTCATGGCCCCGTCTACTTCGACTTCGTTACCGTCGATGATGATCTTGCGTAGGTCGGACATGGATTACCTTGCTCTTAGAAGGACGCCAATTTGGCTGCGTTTTGCGATTTCGGCGCGGCCCAATCGGCACATGGACGCGGCGTCGGATGTGGATGCACCATTCTGCGCGAGATAGGCCTGACCGCGTTTGCGCATCTTGGCCTTCTCAGCATTGCTTTTGGTGTAGGCGTTAATCTCGTCGTTGGAATAGCCTTTGGCCCGCGCTTCGCGCTTGAGACCATTCAGGAATCCAAGCGCTGTAAACGTGCGTGCGCTGATGCTGTCGCAACGATTGCGAATTTCATCCGCAATGCCGACAGCCAGCAGGCCATTGTTGATCTTGGTTTCATCCTGAAGCCCGGCTGCAAAGGCAGGCGTGGACAACAAAAGGGCCGCGGCAACAAAAGACGCTATGATGAGGCGGGTAAAAGACTGGTTGACTAGCATGGATGTATCTCCTGTCATGCAAACTGCTCTAGCGGCTTGAACATGTGTCAAACCTTGACCCTGAGATGGGGCTTGAGCGGTTTGATATGCAATAACATCCCTATTTTCTTTGGTTTTCCTCATTCCGAGCACCGCCCTTGGACAGTCAGCACATCTTCGACAATGTTCAATGCAGTTGCTTCTGCATCTGGGCTTGCGGCCCACTCAATATCGGAGCGTCCGTATTTGCGCACGCAATAGCTTGTGCCCTCAAAGCGAGCCGCTTCGCGCGCGCCCTCTAAGCTTTGACTAACAGGAGCCGCAGTCGCTACGAAATTGCGCTTGTCATCTTTGTCTGCGCTCAAACGGCCTTTGAACGGCAACCCGTCAAACAACACTTGCCTTGTTGGGTCCGAACAACCAGCCAGCGCGCCAAGAGCGACAGAACATATGAGCGCAAAACGGATCACTTCGCCGCCACCGCACGGGTGGTTTTGCCAGAGACTTGCGCCTTGATGCGATCTTCGATCTCATCGCGGAAATTGTTGATCAGACCTTGGATTGGCCAAGCCGCCGCGTCGCCGAGTGCGCAAATCGTGTGGCCCTCAACCTGCTTGGTGACGTCCCATAGCATATCTATCTCGGATGGATCAGCGTTACCCTGAACCAGACGCTCCATAACGCGCATCATCCAGCCTGTGCCCTCGCGGCACGGCGTGCACTGACCACAAGATTCGTGTTTGTAGAACTTCGCCAGACGCCAGATCGCTTTGATGATGTCGGTATCTTTGTCCATGACAATCACCGCCGCAGTGCCAAGACCAGAGCCAAGATCGCCACGCAGGTAGTCAAAATCCATGATCGCGTCACGCATCTTTTCGCCGCGCACACAAGGAACGGAGGAACCACCGGGAATAACCGCTTTCAGATTGTCCCAGCCACCTTTGATGCCGCCGCAGTGTGTCTCAATAAGTTCTTCAAACGAGATGCTCATCGCCTCTTCAACAACGCAGGGGTTGTTCACGTGACCAGAGATCGCAAAAAGCTTGGTGCCCGCATTGTTTGCGCGACCAAAGCCAGCGAACCATTCAGGGCCGCGACGCAAGATCGTGGGGACAACAGCAATCGATTCAACATTGTTGACAGTTGTCGGGCAGCCATAAAGGCCCGCGCCCGCGGGGAACGGTGGCTTCATCCGTGGCATGCCCTTTTTGCCCTCAAGGCTTTCGAGCAATGCAGTCTCTTCGCCGCAAATATACGCCCCTGCTCCGTGGTGCAGGTAGATATCGAAATCCCAACCGGATTTAGCTGCGTTCTTGCCGACGAGACCTGCTTCATAAGCTTCGTCAATCGCGGCTTGCAGCGCTTCTTTCTCGCGGATGTATTCACCGCGAATGTAGATGTAGCAAGCGTTTGCGTTCATCGCGAAACTCGCGATCAGGCAGCCTTCCACCAGCGTATGCGGATCATGGCGCATGATTTCGCGGTCTTTACAGGTGCCCGGCTCGGATTCATCCGCGTTCACAACAAGATACGCCGGACGCCCATCGCTTTCTTTGGGCATGAAGGACCACTTCAAACCCGTCGGGAAACCCGCACCACCACGACCACGAAGGCCAGAGGCTTTCATCTGATCGATGATCCAATCACGACCCTTTTTGATGATCGCGGCTGTGCCGTCCCAATGTCCACGCGCCTGCGCACCCTTGAGGGTACGGTCGTGCATGCCGTAGAGATTGGTAAAAATGCGATCCTTATCGGCTAGCATCTTAGGGTCATCCTTTCGTGTCCTGACGCGCGCGCCAGATTTGATACGTCACAATCATCGACCAAACGAGTGCAGCGAGCACTGCAAAATCGATGAGTAGAGCGAACCTGCCTGGCATGCCAAGCTGTGGTCCGATCCATTGGGCCAAGATCCAAAAGACCATTGCTCCGGCGATAACGAGCGCGACCATGCGGCCCTTTTTCGCCAATGCGTCTTCCGAATTGTCTTGGCCCATTGGAGTTTTTCCTTAGTAAACCGAACCTTTGTCGACGCGTTTGGAGAATTCTGTCTCCGCACCCGACGCCAAAAGCTTGGCCTGTTCAATCCATTTGTCACGGGTTGCACGGCCTTTGAAGCCTTCGAGGTTCGCATTGACCCAAGCCATTTCGTCAGGCGTCCAAGCGGCGATCTGATCGAAGTGGAAGAAGCCCATTGTATTGCAGAGTTTCTCAAGCTTCGGTCCGATACCTTTGATCCGCTTTAGATCGTCAGCACCACCTTCGCGTGCAGCTGTAAGCGTGGCGGGCTTGGTGCCCTCATTCGCGCCTTCACGCACACCGTCGCCATCATAGTCTTCACCAGATGCTGCGTCTGCTACGGCTTTATCGGCTGCTGCTTTGGCTGCTGCAGCTTTGGCTGCTGCAGAAGCAGAAGAAGTACTCGTACTCGCAACCGCAGCCGATGCGCCTGCCGCTACAGAAGCTGTCGCGCCTGCGCTTGGTGCTGTTGAACCAGATGTTGCAGCTGCACTCGTCGAACCAGTCGCAGACCGATCGACGGCCGAAGGCAGTGGTGTACAAAATAGCCAGCCGAACAAAAGGCCAAGCAGGATAAACGCTATCGCACCGACAAAGGCAGCTGGCATAAAGGTATACCCACCAACCGTCAAAAGCATGACAAACGTCAGCAAGCCAGCGACAGCTGCCATTGCCCAGCAGCCCATTTGACAGGCTGAATTTTTCTTATGATCACTCATTATGACTCTCCCAGTTTTTTAGAGGCATCAGTAGACGCTCCCTTTTTTAACACGGGATGCAAATTCTGTGTCGCCCCCGCTTGCAAGCACTCCGGCTTGCTTCACCCAATTATCACGCGATACGCGACCTTTGAATCCTTCGAGGTTTTGATCGACCCATGCCACTTCTTCATCCGACCATTTTGCGACCTGATCGAAATGGAAGAAGCCCAGCGAATTTAGCAGTTTTTCCATTTTGGGGCCGACGCCCTTGATCATTTTGAGATCATCCGCGCCAGTTTCACGCGCGGCTTTCAGCGTGCTTGGCTTCTTGCCAGCGCTTGCGCTTGGCGCGTCTTCTGATTTTGCGGTCTTTGGAACGGGTTTGGCTTTGGATTTAGCCTTCGCTGCTTGCTGTGTATCACCAGTGGCATCAGCCGATGCTTTTGCCGCAGGCTTTGGCTCTGCGGTTTTCTTCGCGGCGGGCTTGGCTTTGCTTACAGGTTTGGATCCTGATTTGCCCTGCCATGGCGCCAGAAGTGGGACTTCTGTTCCATCGATCCGTTTGATCGTGTCGCCGATGTCACTGGCGAGTTGTACAGACGCGTTATATTTGGTCTTGCCACTGTCGTGATCTTTGAGACTGGTCAAACCAGTTAGCGGCTCACAGGAATAACGACCGTTCTGCGGACCCGGCGTAGGCACGTTACCAGCAGCCATGTCATCAAGCAGTTTGCTCAAGCCCTCAGTTGTGAGGTCCTCGTAATAATCTTTGCCAATCTGCGCCATTGGGGCGTTGGCACAGGCACCGAGGCATTCGACCTCTTCCCAAGAAAACTTGCCGTCCGCACTGAGCGCGTGCGGCTTGTCGGCGATCTTTTCTTTACACACCGCAACGAGGTCTTCGGCACCACAAATCATGCACGACAATGTGCCACAAATCTGGATGTGCGCGACCGAGCCTACGGGTTGCAGTTGGAACATGAAGTAGAACGACGCCACTTCGAGACCGCGAATGTAGGCAAGGTCGAGCATGTCAGACACATGTTCAATTGCAGGACGTGTGAGCCAGCCCTCTTGCTCTTGCGCGCGCCACAAAAGCGGGATGATCGCAGAGGCTTGGCGGCCCTCAGGGTATTTGGTGATCTGCGCGTCTGCCCACGCTTGATTGTCAGGCGTGAAGGCAAAGCTGTCGGGCTGTTCTTTGTGAAGACGGCGGAGCATTAGAACGGTCCTTTGTTCCCGTTGAAGGCTGGGGAGCCTCCGGCGGGGATATTTTTAAAGAGAGGAAGAGCAGCGTGTGTCATGGGCTACCGATCAATTTCGCCAAAGACGACGTCCATTGTGCCGATAATCGCGGCAACGTCGGCGAGCTGGTGGCCCACTGTGATGTGATCCATCGCTTGAAGGTGCAAAAAGCCCGGCGCGCGAATTTTAGAGCGGTAAGGTTTGTTTGATCCATCCGCCACAAGGTAGACCCCGAATTCACCCTTAGGGGCTTCAACGGCGCAGTAGACTTCACCCGCAGGCACGTGGAAGCCTTCGGTGTAGAGTTTGAAGTGGTGGATCAGTGCTTCCATCGAGGTTTTCATGTCACCGCGTTTGGGCGGCGTGAGTTTGCCGCGCGCCATAACGTCACCGGGTTCAGCGCGCAGTTTGGTGATGGCTTGCTGAATGATGGAGACGGATTGGTTCATCTCTTCCATGCGGCACAGGTAGCGATCATAGCAATCGCCGTTCTTGCCAACAGGAATTTGGAATTCGAACTCGTCGTAGCATTCATAAGGTTGCGCGCGGCGCAAATCCCACGCAAAGCCAGAACCACGCACCATAACGCCGGAGAAGCCATAGTTCAGAATGTCTTCTTCCGTGACCACACCAATATCAGCGTTACGCTGTTTGAAGATGCGGTTTTCGGTCAGAAGCCCATGCATGTCGTCCATGAACTTTGGAAACTCATAGCTCCATGTTTCGATATCATCGAGAAGCGCATCTGGCAGGTCCTGATGCACACCGCCTGGACGGAAGTATGCTGCGTGCAGACGGGCACCACAGGCGCGTTCGTAAAAGATCATCAACTGTTCGCGCTGCTCAAAGCCCCAAAGCGGCGGGGTAAGCGCGCCAACGTCGAGCGCTTGCGTGGTCACGTTGAGCAAGTGGTTCAGCACGCGGCCGATCTCGCAATACAGAACACGGATCAAAGATGCGCGGCGCGGAACTTCGACACCGCAGAGCTTTTCAATCGCGAGACACCAAGCGTGTTCTTGGTTCATCGGGGCCACATAATCGAGACGGTCGAAATATGGCAGGTTTTGCAGGTACGTGCGGCTTTCCATCAGCTTTTCTGTGCCACGGTGCAGCAGGCCAATGTGGGGATCGCAACGTTCAACGATCTCGCCGTCGAGCTCTAGGACAAGACGCAAAACCCCGTGCGCCGCAGGGTGCTGCGGGCCGAAGTTGATGTTGAAATTACGGATTTTCTGTTCGCCCGAGAGCGCATCTACAGAGTTATCGTCGAACTTGGAGCCGTCCATCATTTGCCTCCTCCCAACTCATCAACTTTCAGAGCCATCAACCACATGAAAAGTAGAGCGATTGGCGGAAAAGCCGCCAAAAACGAAAGTTGAGAAGGATATCCAAAGACAGGAAGCAATTTATAGAAAGGATATATCACAACCGAAGATGCGATAAGAGCTACGACAAAGATCATTTCGCCTCCTCCGTCTTTTCATCACCGGGCAGCACGTATTTCGCGCCTTCCCATGGGGACATGAAATCAAACTGGCGGTATTCTTGCACCAAGCTCACAGGCTCATACACAACGCGCTTTTCGACTTCGTCGTAGCGCACTTCTGTATAACCCGTCGTGGGGAAGTCCTTGCGCAGCGGATGGCCGCGAAAACCATAATCCGTCAGGATGCGGCGCAAGTCGGGGTGGCCCGAGAACAACAACCCGAACATGTCGTAGATTTCGCGTTCGAACCAGTTCGCGCTTGGGTGCACGTCAACGATGGACGGGACCATATCGTCTTCGCGCACATGCAGGCGCAAACGGATGCGGTGGTTCATATACATAGAGAGGAAGTGGTAAACAACATCGAACCGCTTGCCGCGCTCGGGGTAGTCCACTGCCGTAATATCCACCAAGCTGGAAAACTTGCAGCTTGAGTCAGTTTTCAGAAACTCAACCAAATCAACGATATTCGCGGGGGCAACGGTCACATTCAGCTCGCCCTGCTCGATCGCCCAACCAAGGACGCAGTCGGGGCGTTTGAGTTCGATGTGAGTGCCTAGTTCTTGCAGCGCTGCGCTCATGACAGTCTCCTCAAACGCGCCTTAGCGCGCAATTGTTCCGGTGCGGCGCATTTTGCGCTGAAGCTGCATGATGCCATACAGCAGCGCTTCTGCCGTGGGCGGGCAACCGGGTACATAAATGTCCACAGGCACGATGCGATCACAGCCGCGCACAACGGAGTAGGAATAGTGATAGTAACCGCCACCGTTTGCGCAGGAGCCCATCGAAATCACGTAGCGTGGCTCTGGCATCTGATCGTAAACTTTTCGCAAAGCTGGCGCCATTTTATTGGTCAACGTACCAGCCACAATCATCAGGTCTGACTGTCGTGGGGAAGCACGCGGTGCTGTGCCGAAACGTTCAAGATCATAGCGTGGCATAGAGGTGTGCATCATCTCGACAGCGCAGCAGGCCAGACCAAAGGTCATCCAGTGCAAAGAGCCTGTGCGCGCCCAGTTAATAATGTCATCCGTTGAGGTCAGCAAAAAGCCCTTATCGGCCAGCTCTGCATTCAGCGCAGCCGTGCCGTGATCGCGATCACCCCCTGCGGTGTTTGCTCCAACAACTACTCCCATTCCAGCGCTCCTTTTTTCCACTCATAGGCAAAGCCTGCGGTGAGAACCGCGAGGAAGACCATCATCGACCAAAAACCAACCATGCTGATATCTTTGAACGCGACGGCCCATGGAAACAGAAATGCGATCTCAAGATCAAAAATGATAAAGAGGATCGAGACCAGGTAGAAGCGCACATCGAATTTCATACGTGCGTCATCGAATGCGTTAAATCCGCACTCATAGGCCGACACTTTTTCAGGGTCAGGGTTGCGCACTGCAAGCACAATTGCCGCGAGGATCAGGACAAGGCCCAAGCCAATGGCAACAGCCAGAAAAATGATAATGGGGAGGTATTCTCTTGCTATATCGTCCACGAAGAATGGATCCCTTCGGTTTTAAGCGCGTGTCACTTGCACAGCTCGGCACGCTCAAATGGCTAGTTTGGCTCAGTTGGGGTTTACCGAGCCGTGCACAGAGGGTCAACTCCACCGATGCAAGAATTGATCACGCGTGTTAGCGCTCAACGCCCTTGTTTTCATGACCTTTTCGTCAAATGGGGAAAAAACGTGATAAATCCTTGGTGACGAAGTCGCAGGGTAGTTCAAATTTTGTGATCACAAGGGCGGGACTCAGCGCCTTGCACAGCGCGATTCCAACGCGTTAACAAGGTTGTCGTCTGATAGGTCTCTGCGCTCTGGTGCCTTTACTCTTGCTCTGCCCAAGTCGGCGCACGTTTCTCGAAAAATGCGCTAATCCCTTCGAGCGATTCCGGGCTTTCCCAACGCTGCGCAAGCGCTTCAATCGTATGCTCTATTGTCTGCGCATCAATCGGTGTGCTCAAGGCACGCACGAGTGCTTTTGCATCCGCCACTGCACCAGGTGCACACGACAAATACGGGGTCACTTCTGCCTCAATCGCGTCATCCAATGCATCCGGTGCCACGACCTTAGCCAGCAGACCCAAGGTTTGTGCTTCGTGCGCATCAAAGCGGCGTCCCGACATGAACACGCGGCGCGCATTCGCGCTTCCCATGCGAGCGACAACATAAGGTCCAATCGTGGCGGGGATCAGGCCAAGACGGGTTTCGGTCAACCCCATCAACGCGCCCTCGACGCCAATTGCGATATCGCACACGCTTGCAAGGCCAACACCGCCCCCAAATGCATTGGCATGAATGCGCCCGATCAGCGGTTGCGGCAATGTATCAAGCGCTTGCAACATATACGCGAGTTTGCCCGCCTGCGCACTGCGGGTTTTTGGATCCATGTCCATCTGCGCGCGCATCCACGCCAGATCACCGCCTGCGCAAAAGCTTTTCCCCTCAGCACTTAAGACCACAACGCGGATCGCAGGGTCGTTGGCGATATGGTGTGCAGCGGCCAGCAAATCGTCGAGCATTTGCTCCGACATCGCGTTGTGTTTCACAGAGCGCGCCAGAACAAGCTGCGCAACACCGCGCGCATCCGTGCTTAGTTTAATCGTCTCAAAGATCATATTGTCCCTTTACCCCGCAATCCACGTGCCATTTGAGCGGCTTTCATTAAAACCTCCAGGTCGAGGCCGGTTTGATAACCCAGCTCGGCGAGCCGCGCGGCAACGTATTCCGTCGCAACGTTGCCCGATGCACCTGGCGCATAAGGGCACCCACCCAACCCCGCGATTGATGTATCAAACACGCGCACCCCTTGCGTGAGTGATGCCTCGATATTTGCCAAAGCCCGTCCGCTGGTATCATGATAATGACCCGCGAGCTTGGCGTTTGGCACCACAGACTTCACCGCGCGCAACATGGCTGTGATTTCATTCGGGTAAGCGTGTCCCGTCGTATCACCGAGCGAAAGTTCATAACACCCCATCTCATGAAGCGCTTGCGCCACGCGCGCGCTCGCTTCTGGTGGAGTTGGTCCGTCATAGGGGCAATTTATCGTGCACGAAATATACCCGCGGACAGGAATGCCAATCGCTTTCGCCGCCTCAACAACAGGCACGAACCGCTCCAAGCTTTCTGCAATGGTGGCGTTGATGTTCGCCTTGGAGAACCCCTCGCTCGCAGAGCCAAAGATCGCCACTTCATCCGCGCGCGCTTGGACAGCCCCCTCGAAACCGCGCGCATTGGGCGTCAACGCGGCATAAGAAACGCCGCTCTTACGTTTGATCCCTGCCAGCACATCCGCGCTTGTGGCCATTTGCGGCACCCATTTGGGACTGACAAAACTTGCAACCTCTATCCTTGCAAAGCCTGCCGTGCTTAACAAATCGACCAGAGCGATCTTGTCTTTCGCAGAGATAAGCGTGGCTTCGTTCTGAAGCCCGTCGCGCGGACCAACCTCGAAAAGCTCAACAGTCTCGCTCATGTTGGCATCTCCCACGCTGGATAAAAGTCTTGCGTGTAGAGTTCCTCACTTTTGTCCGGCAGGCTTGCGCGGAATGCGTCTCGCGCTTCGAGGTGGCCAAACCAAGCAGCGACCGCGGGATGCTGATCCAACGTCCGAAACTTCCGTCCCAGATAGACCGCCTGCCCCACGCTCACGTCCGCCGCTGAAAAGCCACCAGCCAAAAGCATCCCACTGCTGGCGCGCGTCGTTTCAAGTTGCGTTTCAAGCGCGTCGTAGCATTTGCCCAGCCGCGCTGCTTCAAGTGTCATAACAGCCGCACTGCGCATCGTATCATCCCGCAGTACTAAATGCTGCTGGGTCAACGCCGCCACATGCTGGCTGATGGTTTCGGCGAAATGCACCCATACGAGCCACATCATGCGTTCGCTCGAGCCAATATCACGGCCCAAACCTGCCTCTGGAAACCGCTCACACAGGTACTCTGTGATCGCCCCGGTCTCGAACATGCGTTGCCCGTCGATCTCCAGCGCGGGCACGCGTCCTGCGGGTGAAAGCTTCAAGTATTTCGGATCTCGCAAACTCTTGTCGAAACCTTGATGGGCAACTTCAAATGGCACACCCAACTCATGAAGCAACCACAGACTGCGCATTGAGCGCGTTTGCGGTGCGTGATGCAAAACGATGCGAGTCATTCTACATCGCTCGCATCTGGGGCAAGACGAATAAGCGCCGCGCCCGCCTCGACTTGATCGCCTTCCTTGACGTAGATCTCTGCAACCTCTCCAATACGTTGCGCCAACAATGAATGTTCCATTTTCATAGCCTCTAGCACGCATAATGGTTGATCAAGCGCCACATTTTGTCCGTTTTTCACAAGTACTGACTTCACGGACCCAGGCATAGGAGCAAGAATTAGATCTGTATCACCACTTGCCGCACTGCTTTGCTGGAGCGGATCGAACAGTGTGAACGTCGCCCCCTCAGGTCCAAACACGTGCACCTGTTCCGCTATCGTAATCGTGTGCGTTGCCGGCATTCCACCGATTGTCCAAGCGTCATTTTTAAAGTGTGCAACGGCTTTGCCAATCGGCGTTTGGATCTCGACTTCGCGCGGCGTGATGAACCTTAACACGCAAGTGAATAACTCCTCTCCTTGCGTAAGAACGATTTGACGTGCGAGCGGCTGCCAAAGCGAAAAACCAAGATTGGAGGCTGAAGTGTCCAGCTTTGCGGCACTCAACGCCGCACTGGCCAAAACAGTCACCGAAAGCGGCTTGGCTTCGGTCAGCATCGCCTGATCCCGTCCGATCAAACCAGTGTCGACATCCCCATTTGCAAATCCTTCGTGGCACGCGAGTGCATGCAGGAAATTCAGGTTGGTGACCGTGCCCGCCACTTGCGTTTTTGCCAATGCATTTCGAAGTTTACCCAAAGCCACAGCCCGCGTCGCGCCGTGCACGGTGATTTTTGCGATCATCGGGTCATAGTAAGGGCTGATGTAATCGCCGCTGCGCACGCCAGTGTCTGCACGCGTGTCGCTCGGGAACATGAGATGCGTTAAGCGTCCTGTTGCGGGCAGAAAGTCATTTGCTGCGTCTTCCGCGTACAGACGTGCTTCGAAGGAATGCCCTTCAATCTTCAACTCCTCCTGCTTCTTAGGCAAACGCGCACCTGCAGCAACCCGCAATTGCCACTCCACCAAATCCACGCCTGTGATCGCTTCCGTCACAGGATGTTCAACTTGCAAGCGCGTGTTCATTTCCATGAACCAAAAACCGTCCTCGCGCAGACCATCAGAACCGTCCACGATAAACTCTACCGTTCCCGCACCAGAGTACCCGATCGCTTTTGCAGCGCGCACAGCAGCCTTGCCCATAGCTGCACGCACCGCGTCGTTCATGCCGGGCGCCGGTGCTTCTTCAATCACCTTCTGGTGGCGCCGCTGAAGCGAACAATCGCGCTCGAACAGATGCACCGCGTCCGAGCCATCCCCAAACACTTGGATTTCTATATGACGCGGTTTCGTTACGAATTTCTCAACAAGGACGTCAGAATTTCCAAAAGCCTTTTTGGCTTCCGAACGCGCGCTTTCAAGTGCGGCAGCAAAAGCCCCCTCACTTTCGACGAGGCGCATGCCTTTGCCACCGCCACCAGCGACCGCTTTGATCAATACAGGATACCCAATCTCGGTCGCTTTTTCAGCCAGCAAACTATCGTTTTGATCCGCACCATGGTACCCAGGTACGACAGGCACACCGGCCTTTTCCATCAATGACTTAGCCGCGTCTTTTAATCCCATTGAACGGATAGCATGCGCGCTTGGCCCTATGAACGTTAAGCCCGCGGCTTCAACCGCTTCGACGAACTCAGGGTTCTCCGACAAAAAGCCGTACCCCGGATGGATCGCTTGTGCGCCTGTATCCAGCGCGGCTTGAATAACAACATCACCGCGTAAGTAACTGTCGGCTGGTGCAGAACCACCAATATGCACAGCGGCATCGGCCATTTCCACATGGCGCGCTGAAGCATCTGCATCGGAATAAACTGCGACACACCGCACACCAAGCGCTTGTGCGGTCTGCATAATGCGACAAGCAATTTCTCCACGATTGGCAATTAGAATGGTATCAAACATTTTGAATATCCAACTTAATATCAATTGGTAACGAGCGTAAGTGAATGTAAAACATTAATATTAACCTACATCCTAAACACGCCAAAACGTGTGTCCTCGATTGGTGCATTCAATGCGGCAGATAAGCTAAGAGACAAGACATCCCGGCTCTTTCTAGGGTCGATAATACCGTCATCCCAAAGGCGCGCAGAAGCATAAAGAGGATGGCTTTGTTCTTCAAACATATCAATAGTTGGCTGCTTGAACTCTGCTTCTTCCTGCGCTGACCATGCCCCGCCCTTACGCTCAATTGCATCGCGCTTGACCGTTGCAAGGACCCCCGCCGCTTGCGGTCCACCCATCACGGAAATCCGGCTATTCGGCCAAGTCCACAGGAAACGTGGCTGATATGCACGCCCTGCCATGCCGTAGTTTCCCGCTCCGAAAGAGCCGCCAACAAGCATGGTTATTTTAGGGACAGACGTCGTTGCGACAGCCGTGACAAGCTTTGCGCCGTGCCGCGCGATGCCTTCGTTCTCATACTTACGCCCCACCATGAATCCTGTGATATTTTGCAAGAACACAAGTGGAATTTTGCGTTGCGAGCAGAGCTCAACAAAGTGCGCGCCCTTTTGCGCCGCCTCAGAAAACAACACGCCGTTGTTTGCGATTATCCCGATGGGGCACCCTTTGAGGTGCGCGAAACCGGTGACCAAGGTCTCACCGTAGCGCGGTTTGAACTCATCAAACCGCGAGCCATCCACGATACGCGCGATCACTTCGCGAATATCGTAAGGCGTGCGCAAATCAGCAGGAACGACACCAAAAAGCTCGCTTGGATCATAGGCTGGTTCTTCGCTGTTTTGCCACGTCACCGTGCTTGGCTTGCTGCGATTTAAATGACTTACAGCGCGGCGCACCAGTGCAAGTGCGTGCGCGTCGTCCTCTGCCAGATAGTCGGCAACACCGGAAAGCCGCGTATGCACATCACCGCCGCCAAGGTCTTCGGCTGTGACCACTTCGCCCGTTGCCGCCTTGACCAGAGGCGGGCCAGCAAGGAAAATTGTGCCTTGTTCGCGCACAATGATCGTCACATCGCTCATCGCAGGCACGTATGCGCCGCCCGCCGTGCACGAGCCCATGACAGCTGCAATTTGTGGAATGCCCTTCGCGCTCATCCGCGCTTGGTTGTAAAAGATGCGCCCAAAGTGATCACGATCAGGGAAGACTTCGTCTTGGTTGGGCAAGTTCGCACCACCGCTATCAACAAGATACACGCATGGCAGATTATTTTCTTCTGCGATCTCCTGCGCGCGCAAGTGCTTTTTGACAGTCATAGGGTAATATGTGCCGCCCTTCACCGTCGCATCGTTGCAGATCACCATGACCTCATGACCCTCGACCGTGCCTATGCCAGCAATCACGCCAGCGCTTGGGGCGACCCCCTCATACATCCCATGTGCGGCGGTTGCGCCGACTTCAAGAAACGCAGAGCCAGCATCAAGTAGATTAGCGACGCGTTCACGCGGGAGCATTTTGCCGCGCTTGACGTGGCGCTCACGAGACGCTTCAGGCCCGCCGAGGGCCGCTGTATTCGCAACCTCTGCGATCTGGGCGAGTGCATCCTCATGCGCTGCGACGTTTGCTTTAAACTCCGCAGAATTCGGGAGCGCTTTGCTGGTGAGCTTCATGAATGACCTTCCAATTCAGCGCGTGCGCGCGCCTTTAATTCTTTGCGAATGACTTTGCCTGTGACCGTCATGGGTAATTCCTCGAGAAATTCTATTTCCCTTGGATAAGAGTAGCTTGCGAGGCGTTCTTTCACGAATGCTTGAAGCTCTATTGCCAATTCATTGCTAGGCGAGGTTCCGTGCTTAAGTACAACATACGCCTTCACAATTTCCGTTCTAAGTGCATCCGGCTTGCCAATAACACCAACCGTTGCAACGGCACTGTGAGCGAGCAAGCAATCCTCTATTTCAGCGGGGCCAATGCGGTAACCTGAAGAGGTGATCACATCATCTTCACGACCGACAAAACGTAGATAGTCAGTGTCCCAAATGCCGCGATCGCCAGTGAGCATCCAATCACCTTTGAATTTTTCGTTCGTTGCCTCCGGCCGTTGCCAATACTCTAGCATCATCGACGCTGCCCCTTTGTGCACCGCGATATCCCCCTCGTTTTTTGTGGGTTGGCCGTGCTCATCCAAAACCGCAATCTCGAAACCCGCGGCAGGTTTGCCGATGCAATTGGGGCGCGGCGCGAAAAGAGCGCTACTCGAGCTTGCGATCATGTTGCATTCTGTTTGGCCGTAAAATTCATTGATCGTCAGCCCGAAAGCGCGCCGGCCCCAGTCGAGCATTTCTGCACCTAAAGGCTCCCCGCCCGAGGCGACGGAGCGGAGAGATTTGATTTCAACATCCGCCGCCTTGAGCATACGCAACGCTGTTGGTGGGAAAAACACATTGCGCACGGGCGCACGGCGCAGCACATCGCAGCACGCGTCAGGCGTGAATTTGGCCAAGCGCGCAGCAACGACAGGAATACCAAGCGCGAGACCCGGCATGAGAACATCGAAGAGACCACCGATCCATGCCCAATCAGCGGGGGTCCAGAGGCAATCATCAGGCTGGCCCAAGAAATCATGGCTCATTTCAACGCCCGGCAGATGACCGGTGAGCATTTTATGGCCGTGCAGCGCGCCCTTGGGTGCGCCTGTGGTGCCAGACGTGTAGATCAGGCAAGCAGGGTCATCGGGGCCAGTATCCGCGATCTGGAGTTTTTCGCCGTGCACGACATGTGATGTGTCGGGGACCAATGCAGGCGCGGTCATTTTGCGATTGGCATTCGCGGCATCTGTGATGATGAGCGAAACACCGGCATCGCCTGTGCGTGTATCGAGCGCGTCTCCTTGAAACAGCGTAAAGAGTGGAACAGAAATTGCACCGATGGACCAAATGGCGAGGTGAGCTGCAGCGGTCCACGCATCTTGGGAGCGCAGCACACCGACGCGATCGCCACGTTTTATGCCACGTGCGCTCATCGCTCGCACGAGTGCGACGCTCTTCGCTTCGAGCGCAGCATATGTCACCGGGCCAGACTCGAGCTCATAGAGGGCGATCTTTTCAGCTGGATGCACAAGACATTGCTGCGCCATGTTCAAGCGCTCAGGAAGGTTCCAGCGGAACGCTTCGCGCATTTCGAAATAGCTGTGTTGGGGGTCTAGCATATCATGTTTCAGGTTTGCCGTATGAGGCTGAACCGAGCTGGACGCGACCGTATCGACTGGCTTGATACACTTCGGTTTCGCCGGCTTGTGAAGTACAGGTCACAATAAGCCAGATATCGCCTGCGTCGGACGGCCTTGCTTCGCAATCGCTTGCGCGGCGGTTGACGTCTCCTCTGAGATAGTCCGCAGCAGCGCGGTTGATCACATCGCTTTCGGTCAAAGCCGAAACATGCCAGCCCGCGCGCAGGCCAAGGAACGCAGTGGCCACTGTGAGCGCCACAATCGGCGTCCAGAGCAGCCAACGGGGCATTAAGACATCGCTCCCATCAATTCGCGACCTACCAGCATGCGGCGGATTTCTGAAGTGCCTGCGCCAATTTCCATCAGCTTGGCATCGCGGAAGATGCGCGCAACAGGACTGTCATTGAGGAACCCTGCCCCGCCCATCGCTTGCACGGCTTGGTGCGCAACAACCATCGCTTCCTCAGATGCATAGAGCACGCAGGCAGCCGCGTCTTGGCGGGTCACCTGCCCTTTGTCACAAGCGCGCGCGACCTCGTAGACATAGGCGCGCGCGGTGTTCATTTTCGTGTACATATCCGCAATCTTGCCTTGCATCAGTTGGAAATTGCCAATGCTTTGGCCAAATTGCTTGCGCTCGACCATGTAGGGCATGATTTCATCAAGGCAGGCGGCCATGATGCCAGTTCCGATGCCAGACAGCACAACGCGCTCGTAATCTAGCCCTGACATCAGCACGCGCACGCCTTTGCCCTCTTCGCCCAGCACGTTCTCAAAGGGGACTTGGACGTCCTCAAAGATCAACTCAGCGGTGTTGGAGCCGCGCATGCCGAGTTTGTCGAAATGGTTCGATGTTGTGAAGCCTGTCATCGACTTTTCGATGAGAAAGGCGGTCATTCCTTTGGAGCCCGCATCGGGGTCAGTCTTGGCGTAGACCACGAGCGTATCGGCATCGGGACCGTTGGTAATCCAGTATTTGTTACCATTGAGGCGGTAGTGATCATTACGCTTTTCGGCGTGGAGTTTCATCGAAACCACGTCAGAGCCTGCGTTCGGTTCGGACATCGCAAGTGCGCCGACGTGTTCGCCGGAAACCAGTTTGGGCAGATATTTCGCCTTTTGCTCAGGTGTGCCGTTCAAGCTGATCTGATTGACGCAAAGATTGGAATGTGCCCCGTAGCTGAGGGAAACAGAGGCAGACGCGCGTGCGATTTCCTCAACAGCGATCACATGGGCAAGGTAGCCCATTTTCGAGCCACCAAAGTCTTCGTCCACAGTGATACCATGCAGTCCAAGTTCGCCCATTTCAGCCCAGAGTTCATGTGGAAAGACATTGGTGCTGTCAATCTGAGCAGCCATTGGCTTTACGCGTTCTTGCGCCCAACGGTGTACCATATCGCGTAGGGCGTTGACGTCCTCGCCCAGATCGAAACTCATTGAGTGCATGAACATTGTGGTGGCTCCGATTTTATTGAACGCTTGTTCAGATAATGTCGGAGCTATGCGATTCCGTCAAGTGCAGCGCGCAGGCAGTCTTTTTGCAAAAAGACTAAGCAACCTCCTTTGCAAAGGAGGTTTAGGCGAACGCGTCGCCCAAATCAGCCTTTGCACGGTCAATCCAATGATCTTTCATCCAAGAGCAAGGACGGGAATGGCGGTGCAGAAAACCCGGATATCCAGTCACAGCCTCTGCCGTTTTGGGACGGCCATGCGTACAGACAACGCTGGCCCCCTCAGGCAACACAGGCTCTTTGAAATAGTTCAAGGGCCACATGGGCAAACAGCCATGCTTGAAAGAGACAATCATATCTTCGGGAAGATACTCAAAATCCCCATTCGCCAGCGCGCGGCTCCAGGTGTATCGCTGCTCGTTGCCACGCGATTCAATGACGCGGCCACGCGGGTCTTTGGCCATATCGCCATAGAGATAGTCGTGCTGATCAGGGTCAAACAGGAAGACGGAGCCGTGGCCAGTGCCCTTGCCTTTGCGCTTTTCGATCCAATCGTGGCGCATAGAGACTTTGCCCGGCGCGTGGTTCCAGATCGGCATCAAATCGCCTGTGATCACCACATCCAGATCAAACCCCATGAGGCGACCTGAGTGGTTCGGGATCAAGCCGGGCTTGAACAAAGTGATCTTGCGCATCTCGTTGGACCAGCCGTTTTCTGTATGCGCTTTGGTCATCTCATCATCGAACGTCTCGAACTCGAGCGGTACAACTTCGATATCTGGGTGCAGCCCCTCAGGGTGCTCGGTCACGCAGACGAAACGCAGATCACCTGTCGTATTGCGGCGCACGCCGGAATAGAGGCGGTTCGCGTATTCCGGGCCAAAGGGTTTGCCCCATTTGATACAGCATGCGGTGATCATGGTGGTCGTCCTTCTTGATTGCTGCGCACGCTCTAACGCAGGCGCAGCAATATGAAAAGCCGCCGCTTTAAGCGGCTGGCATGCGTTGTTCAACGATTTCTGCCCACCAGCTTGCGCCGAAAGGGCTGGCTTCATCGTTGAAATTGTATTTTGGGTGATGCACATCCGCGGAATCGCCATTCCCGACGACAATATAAGCGCCCGGGCGTTCCTCAAGCATGAAGGCGAAATCCTCGCCCCCCATCACTTGTGGCTCTTCTCGGGTGGGTTTTCCTGTAACGGATTCAGCGACGGAAGCGGCGAAGGCCGTTTGCTCTTCGGAATTCACCATCACAGGGTAATTGCGCTGGTAATCTAGATTTATCGTGCCGCCGTAGGTGGCCGCGACGCCTGCGCAAATCTCGCCCATCCGCTGTTCCGCCATATCGCGAACTGCAGGACTAAGCGTGCGCACGGTACCCTTCATGTAGACCTTTTGAGGGATCACATTATGCGCCTTAGAGGACGTCTCGAAGGACGTGACAGAGACCACCAATTGCTCGACCGGATCAAGGTTGCGCGACGCAATGGTTTGCAAAGACAGCACCAATTGGCTCGCCATCACTGTAGTATCAATCGTCTCACTTGGCTTTGCCGCGTGACCGCCCCGCCCTTCGAGTTCGATCGTGAACAAATCAGCCGCAGCGAAGAAAGCACCTGAGCGGATGCCGAATTCACCAACCGGCAGACCGGGCCAATTATGCATGCCGTAGACCTCCTGAATGCCAAAGCGATCCATCATGCCGTCTTCGCACATTTCGCGACCACCGCCGCCGCCCTCTTCAGCAGGTTGGAAGATCACAACAACTGTGCCGTCAAAATTGCGCGTTTCCGCGAGATATTTCGCAGCGCCGAGCAACATCGCAGTGTGGCCATCGTGACCACACGCGTGCATCGCTTCAGGCGTTTTAGAGGCATACTCTAGTCCCGTTTCTTCGTGGATCGGCAGCGCATCCATGTCAGCGCGCAAGCCAATGACTTTGCCAGAGGTGTTGGACTTGCCTTTGATCACACCAACGACGCCTGTGCGGCCAATCTTGCCGACGACCTCATCGCAACCGAAAGCGGCGAGCTTTTCTTCAACGATCGCAGACGTGCGGTGCGTCTCAAACAGGATCTCAGGGTGCTCGTGCAGATCACGGCGCCACTCTGTAATTTCGGGCAGCATTTCGGCGAGACGGTTTTTGATAGGCATCAGTTAGGCTCCTTTAAGCAGCAGGCATTCGGGTTTCGACCATTCCCGCAAGCCAAGAACAGCCCGCAGGGATCGCATCATCGTTAAAGACATATTCAGGGTGGTGAACCATTGCGCCGCCTTCCCCGTTACCGAGGAAGATATAAGCACCTGGGCGCGCTTCAAGCATATATGAGAAATCCTCGCCCGCCATGATGGGTGCTGTGTTGTCATCCACCGCGTTTTCACCCGCAACTTTGCGCGCGACATCGGCGGCGAAGGCGGTGTTGGCCTCTGCGTTTACTGTGACGGGGTAGCCGCGCTCATAGTGAACCTCGACCGCGCAATCATAAGCGTCGGCAGTCGCAGCGACGATCTTTTTGAAACGTTTCTCGACCAAATCACGCACTTCAGGGTCGAGCGTACGCACAGTGCCGCCAAGCTGAACTGTCTGCGGGATCACGTTAAAGGCAGCGCTGTCATTGCTCATGGTGCAAATCGACAGAACCGCGCTTTTCAGAGGGTCTACATTGCGGCTGGTAATGCTTTGCAAGGCCAGCAGAATATGGGCCGCTGCAATGTTGGGATCAATCGCCTCATGAGGAACCGCGCCGTGGCCGCCTTTGCCTGTGATCTTGATCACCACCTCATCGGCCGCCGCGAGCAAGCCGCCGGAACGAATAGCAAATGCGCCAGCAGGACCACCGGGCATATTGTGCAGCCCGTAGACTTCGTCGACGTTGTAGCGATCCATTACGCCGTCATCGACCATGACTTTGCCGCCGCCCCCGCCCTCTTCCGCAGGTTGGAAAAACAGCACAGCCGTGCCATCAAAATTACGCGTCTCCGCCAGATATTTCGCAGCGCCAAGCAACATGGCAGTGTGACCGTCATGGCCACAAGCATGCATTTTTCCGTCATGGGTCGATTTGTAATCGACATTCGCCGTCTCGTGAATCGGCAGAGCATCCATATCCGCGCGCAGGGCAATCACGCGACCAGATGTGTCGGTCTTGCCTTTGATCACAGCCACCATGCCTGTCTGCGCAACACCCGTCTCAAGCTTATCTACGCCAATCTCGCGCAGGCGCTCCTCTACATAAGCGGCCGTTTTTGGCAGATCAAAGCCCAGTTCGGGGATCGTGTGTAAATGACGGCGCCACTCTGTAATTTCGGGATGTAAATCAGCGAAACGGTTGTGAATTGGCATGTGTTTTCTCCCCAGCTTTAGGCGCAGCCTGTCCTATCTCTGCGCGATGGGCAAGGGCTATAGGTTTGGACCCAACTCTAGTTTGGAACCATCAGAAAAGCGGCTTAGGCGGAAACGACTGAGGTCATGGCCTGTCGCTTTGCCCTGCATAAGTTTCGCTGTGATACGTCCAAATGCGGGACCGATGCCAAAGCCGTGGCCACACATACCTGTGCAAATCGTCAAGCCAGGCAGTGCAGCGCAGGTATCTACCACAGGCACAACATCAGGCATCACGTCGATCATGCCGCCCCACGCCTCTTTTATCTTCACCGTGCCGACGGTCGGAAACGTGTCTTCGAAATCGCGCGCGAGTTTGGTGACTTTGCGCGCGTTCGGTGCAGGGTTAAGGATGCGCATTTGCTCAAACGGGCTTTGCTCCGTCGCACTCCAGCGGCGTTTGGTGCTCCATGCATCAGGAAAGCCCTTTGGTGCGGCGGGTAAATAGCGCGTGCCGAGCGGATCTTGGATCAGTTGCGGCAAAAAACCCATCGCGGCGCGAAAGGCATCAGGACCAACGAACAACTCGTGAAAACCGGATGGGGCCAGCGAATAGCCCCCATCCGCGCGGCGACGCCACGCGATACGATCATCGACGCCGCTGTCAGAGACAACTTCGGGCAGCACGTCCGTCGCAGCCACTGTCGCACGCACAGAGAGTTGCGGGATCGAAACGCCATGACGGCGCAGCAAAAGCGAGGACCACGAGCCACCCGCAAGCGCCACTTGGCGCGCTTTGATGCGGCCCATTTCGGTGATAACGCCAGTGACTTTACCAGCCTCAATGTCGAGCATCCGCACCGCACAATTTTCGATGATGGTGACACCCGCATCCACAGCTGCGCGCGCCAAGGCAGGGACAGCAATCCAAGGTTCCGCGCGCAGATCATTCGGCGTATAAAGCGCCCCTGCCCAACGCGCGTTGGCTTGTGGAATGTGGTCTGCCAACTCATGCGCGCTCAAAAGGCGGGAACTGAGTTGATAGGGGGCCGCAAGATCGAGCCAGTCTTGATAGCCTGCCATATCCTCGTCCTTGGCGGCCATAAACAACGTGCCAGTCGTCGCCAAACCGACACCGCCCACATGCGCGTCGAGTTCGCCCCACATGGCTTGCGCTTCAAGCATGATCGGGATTTCCGCTTTGTCGCGCCCTTGCGCGCGGATCCAGCCCCAATTTCTTGAAGATTGCTCCCCCGCGACGCGCCCCTTTTCCAAGAGTACGGTCTTAAGCCCCGCCTTCGCCAATTCCCAAGCGGTCATAACGCCGATAATGCCACCGCCGATCACGACTGCATCGGTCTCAGCCGGAAGCGCGGCACTATGCTCAACAGGGCTTTGATCGTTGATCGGAAAGGCCATTACATCAAGCGCTCAAGCAGCTTCTCCATGAAGTCATGCCCCGCGTTGAATTGTGCAACGGTGCAATATTCATTTGGTTGGTGCGCCTGCGCAATGTCACCGGGGCCGCAAATGACAGCGGAGTATCCACGCTCTTGAAATTGCCCTGCTTCGGTGCCGTAGCTGACCTTGTGGGACGCGTTGTCACCTGTGATCTGGCGCACGAGTGTTTCTGCTTCGCCGTTCTCTTCGGGCACCAAAGGCGGCACGTTGAAACGCTCTTTCAACGCGATTGACGTCTCGGGTACAACGGCTTGCATCAACGCTTCGACTTCACGCACTTTCTCGAAATAGCGATCGCGGTAGTCCAGTGGGTTTTCGCCGGGAACAACGCGGAAATCGACGCCGAAGTGGCAATCTTTTGCGGTGATGTTATGGGCTGTGCCGCCCTCGATGATGCCCACATGGGCAGTGGTGAACGGCGGATCAAATTGCAGCGCCACCTCTGACGGTTCCGCCGCCATGTTCTGCGCGTTCACCTCATTGGCCCACTCAATCAGCTTGGCCCCATACATGATCGCGTTGACGCCCGTGTGGATAAGCGACGAATGCACCTCAAAGCCCTTCACATGGGTCATATATCCGCGCCCGCCTTTGTGACCCGTCACCGCTTGCATCATGCTGGGTTCGCCGACGATCACGGCAGAGGCTTTGGGCAGCACTTCGAGCATACGGTTGATCATAGGCGGCGCGCCTATGCAGCCGATTTCCTCGTCAAAACTAAGTGCGATTTGCAGTGGCCGCTTCACTCCGCGCTTATGCGCTTCAACCAAGGCCCAGATCGCCAACGCGTCAAAGCCTTTCATGTCACAGGTGCCGCGCCCGTAGTATTTGCCTTCTTTTTCAGTGACCGTCCACGGGTCGGTGTCCCAAGGCTGGCCGTCAATCGGCACAACATCCGTGTGACCAGAGAGCACGATTGCGCCGTCCTGTTCTGGACCGACATGGGCGAAGAGTGCGGCCTTTTCGACGATGCGCCCTTCGGTGTCGTCGTAAAAGCGATGGCAGGTGATCCCGTGGGAATTGAGGTATTCTTCGACCCAGTTAATCAGAGGCAGATTGCTGTCTCGTGAGACCGTGGGGAAGCTGATGAGCTTGGTCATCAACTCAAAGGGCGTCAGCGTTTTGGTCATAAGGCTCTCAGTTTGTTAAAGCTTCACCAAAAAAGATCAGCGTGCAGTCTTCATCGGTGACATGGAATTCTCGTTGCCCGTAGTCTTGATTAAAGGGCGCGCGAACACGGCCTTGCGCAAGCGTATCAAGCGCTGGCTTAAGCGTCGCATAGAGTGCATCAAGGCCAACTACATCAACGTAAAATGAACTCTCACGTTCTGCTGCGTGCAGATCAACGGATGCATACACTTCCACAAGCCGGATCGCCACATCATCGCGCCGCAAGAATGCATAGTTCGAAGCTTGCCCCCCAACCGCGAAGCCCAGAATATCTCGGTAAAAGCCAATCTGCTTTTGGAGCGACGTGCAGGGCACAAAAGGTGTGATCTGCTTAAGGTGCATTTTAGTATCCGCTATCCGTCAACAAAACAAAATGCTCTGGCGTCACCTCTGAGTATTTCGACGGCTCAGGGTCATAGCCAACAGGATGCATCGGCGACGGGATCGGTTTGAAGTTCAAATCGCGTTCATCCTTGCGCTTGCGCGGATCGGCAATCGGAACCGCCTTCATCAATGCCTGCGTATAAGCGTGCTGCGGGTTCTCGAACACCGCCGCGCGCGGACCCATTTCAACAATACGGCCCAGATACATCACGCCAACATAATGGCTTACGCGTTCCACCACAGCCATGTCGTGGCTGATAAACAGATAGCTCAGACCCAATTCCGCTTGCAGTTCCATCATCAGGTTCACCACCTGCGCTTGCACGGACACGTCCAAGGCCGAGACGGCCTCATCCGCAACAATCAACTTCGGGTTCAGCGCCAAAGCCCGCGCAATTGCCACGCGCTGGCGTTGGCCGCCCGATAACTCATGTGGAAATCGGCGCAAGAAAGAGCGCGGGAGCTCAACGCGATCAAACAGCATCTCGACACGGTCCGTCAGCGCCTTTCCCGACGCGGTGCCATAATTGCGCATGGGTTCCGCGACTTGGTCAATCAACTGCATTTGTGGATTGAGCGATGCAAACGGGTCTTGGAAAATCATCTGCATGTCCAAACGGCTCGCGCGCAGCTCGGATTGGTTCATGTCCATGATCTCTTTGCCATCGAGCGTGATCTGACCACTCATCGGCTCTACCAGACGTAACAAAGAGCGACCCACAGTAGACTTGCCACAACCGGACTCCCCTACCAGCGACAAGGTTTGACCTTTGTTAATCGTGAACGAAATATCCTCGGCGGCGTGCACATTCGCAACCACACGGCGCAGCAAACCGCCCGTGACAGGAAAGCGCGTCGTCAGGCCAGTGACTGCAAGCAATGGCTCATTGGTGCCGGGGATCGGCTTGATCTCGCCTTGATCCGTGCCGAGCAGTTTCATCGGCTCTGGCGCTGATTTACCGCGCATCTCGCCAAGTTTCGGAACCGCCGCCAGCAACGCTTTCGTATAAGGATGTTGCGGGTTCTCGAAGATTTCCTCGACTGTGCCCTCTTCCACCTTATTACCGCGGAACATCACTACGACGCGATCCGCCATCTGTGCGACCACGGCCATATCATGGGTGATGAACATAACAGCGGTGCCTGTTTCGCGCTTGAGACGATCCATCAGCGCCAAAATCTCAGCTTGGATCGTCACGTCCAAAGCCGTCGTTGGCTCATCCGCGATCAACAAACGTGGCTCGCACGCCAATGCAATCGCGATGACCACACGCTGGCGCATGCCACCGGATAACTCATGTGGATATTGATCCAAGCGCTTCTCAGGCTCGGGAATACGCACTTGGCGCATTAGCTCTAGCGCGCGCTCTTGCGCTTCGGCTTTGCTTAGCCCTTTGTGAACGCGCAAGCCTTCAGTCAACTGACGTCCGATTGTGAAAACAGGGTTCAACGCTGTCATCGGCTCTTGGAAAATCATGCCGATCTCGTTGCCACGAATCGTGCGCATTAAATCAGGGCCGGCTTCGCGCAAATCCATAGGGCCGTCATTTTTACGATCAAAAATGAGGCGACCGCCTGCGATTTCACCACCGCCATATTCCACGAGCCGCATCAAAGAGAGCGACGACACGGATTTACCAGAGCCAGATTCGCCCACGACACAAACCGTTTCACCCGAATTGATCGAGAAAGAAACATCCTCAACCCCAACCACAGGACCATCTTTGGTCTGAAATTCGACCCGCAGGTTTTCGATTTGGGCGATTGGTTGATCGAGCATTCTGTCTTCCCCATACGATGAATTGAATCAGGCTAAGTGCAGATCACACGCGATGTCAAAACCTTTCCTCGGCGTTGTGCACAACAAAGCAGCTTTTTGAATTTCCTCAGAATTTTCGCCGTGAAGACGCTTGCATTTTCCTCAGCTTATGTTTCGATAGGGGTAGTGGTTGGGGGATGTTTGTGTGTCGTTGTTTGGGTAATCCAGATCTAGCGGCGACAATTTGTATCCTTCGACTGTTGAGAAGAGGTCAGCGGCAAGCTGACTATAAAAGACTATGGGATCGTGCCGTTAGGGCGTTGATTTCATTCAACAAGGAGAACTTTTTATGATGCTTCGTACACTCATGTTGGGTGCGGCTGCGAGCTTTGTGATGGCCCCTATGGCTATGGCTGAGCGCGGATCAGACGGCACTGTCAACATCATCTATTGGCAAGCGCCTTCCATCCTGAACCCGTTCCTTTCGGGCGGTACCAAGGATGTCGAATCAGCGTCGCTCGTGATCGAGCCGCTCGCGCGCTACAATGAAACCGGTGCAATGGTGCCTTTCCTCGCAGAGGAAGTCCCAACAGTCGCAAACGGCGGCGTTTCTGAAGATCTCAAGTCGATCACATGGAAACTCAAAGCGGGTTTGCTTTGGTCGGACGGCACGCCTGTGACATCCGCAGACGTAAAATTTACGGCTGAATACTGTATGCACCCAGAAGGCGGCTGTGCGCAGTTGGCATTCTTTGACGGTGTTGAGAACGTTGAAGCGATTGATGACCTTACAGTCAAAGTGTCATTCGCTGAGGCAAAGCCAAATCCATATGGTCCGTTTGTTGGTGGTCAGTCCCCAATCATTCAGGCAGCACAGTTTGCTGATTGCCTTGGTGCCAAAGCACCCGAGTGCACAGACGCGAACTTCAAGCCGATCGGCACAGGCCCCTTCGTCGTTGACGATTTCCGTCCAAACGACGTGATCCAGATGTCTGCAAACCCGAACTACCGTGACCCAGCTAAGCCTGCGTTCGCGAAAGTGAACTTCAAAGGTGGCGGCGACGCAAACGGCGCGGGTCGTTCTGTTCTTGAGACAGGCGAATTCGATTACGCTTGGAACCTTCAGTTGGCACCAGACGTCATCGCAAAGATGGAAGAAGCCGGCAAAGGTAAAGCAATCGCAGGTTTCGGCCCGTTGGTTGAGCGTCTTGAGATGAACATGACGAACCCTAGCCCAGATCTGCCAGCAGAGACACGTTCAACTGTTGCAGAACCACACCCGATCCTCAGCGATGCGGCTGTTCGTGAAGCTCTGTCGATCTCTATCGACCGTGCATTGCTGACAGAAGTTGGCTACGGCAAGGCAGGTACACCGACTTGTAACCTCGTGCCTGCACCAGCGATCTATGCATCTGACAACACATCCTGCCTGACACAGGATCTCGACAAAGCGAAAGCGTTGCTCGAAGGTGCTGGCTGGGTTGACAGCGACGGTGACGGCGTACGTGAAAAGGACGGCATGAAGCTTTCCCTTCTGTACCAGACATCTACAAACGCTGTTCGTCAGGACTTCCAAGCGTTGATCAAAGACTGGTGGAGCCAGATCGGTGTTGAAACAGAGCTGCGCAATCTTGACGCGTCTGTCTTCTTCGGCGGTGACCCAGGGTCGCCCGACACGTTCCAGAAGTTCTACGCGGACGTGGAAATGTATGCCAACACCTTCAACGGCACAGACCCGCAGCAGTACCTTGCAGCGTACCGTTGTGGTAACGAGCCTAAGCCATCCAGCCAGTGGCAGGGTGAGAACATCAACCGTTTCTGCGATCCAGCATATGACGAGTTGATCGACGAGCTTGGCCGCACAGGCGACATCGACAAGCGTGGCGAAATCGCGCGTAAAATGAACGACATGGTAACGAAAGACACAAACACGATCATCCCACTGGTGAACCGTGCACGTGTTTCTGCACATGCCAATTCACTTGGTGGTGTTGTCCTGAACGTTTGGGACTCAGAGCTGTGGAATATCGCAGACTGGCACCGTGTTGACTAAATCGACCTAACGGTCTTGCGCCCTGCCGGTTATTTGCTGGCGGGGCGCATTCTTTCACCAACTTGGTTTGTTTGCCGTTCTGCCTATCGAGGCACAGTCGCTAACACACCTGAACTTCAAGTCTGGACGCCCATGCTGACTTTCACGATACGACGTCTGCTTCTGTCTATTCCGACGCTTTTGTTCATTGCGCTCGTGATCTTTATGCTTATGGAACTCGCGCCCGGCGATCCCATGGCGCAGGTTCCCCTGACAGTCCCCCCCGAAGTGAAAGAAAAAATGCGCGAAGCGCTTGGCCTTGGTCAGCCATCGCATATCCGTTTCTTCAAATGGCTCTATCAGTTCTTCATCATCGAACCGATGGTGTTTTGGGATTGGATGTGGGGTACAACCTACACAGAAGGCGTGCAGCGCGTCATCTCTTGGCAGACCCGCAGCCCGGTGATGGACATCGTAATCCAGCGTATGCCACAGACACTTTGGGTTGTTGCGATGGCCTATATTGTTGGTGTTTTGATCGCCTTGCCGATTGGCATCTATTCCGCGTATCGTCAGTACTCTGTCTTTGATCAGACCGGTACGTTTGTTTCGATGATCGGCTTTTCAATCCCGCCGTTCTTCACGGGCCCCCTGCTCATTGTGCTTTTCTCTGTGCAGCTTGGTTGGCTCCCTTCGATCTATGACACCACCCATGTGGTCACCGATTGGGCCAGCTTCAAAGTGCAGTTCATGCAGATGATCATGCCGGTTATGGTGCTCGCCTTGCAAACCACCGCGCAGATCAGCCGCTACATGCGCGCGTCCATGCTCGAGAACCTGAACCAAGATTATGTGCGCACGGCCCGCGCCAAAGGCCTCTCAGAAGCCGTCGTCGTCATGGTGCATGTGCTCAGAAACTCAATGATCCCAGTGGTCACCGTCATCGCGCTCGGCGTGCCCGCGATCTTTGGCGGCGCGATCATCACAGAGAACGTGTTCAAGGTGAACGGCATCGGGCAACTATTGCTCACCGCTTTGTTCGCCAATGATATACCCATGGTTCTGACGCTCACCTTCATCTTTGCGATCCTGATCGTGCTGTTTAACCTGATTGCCGATATTCTCTACGGCGTACTTGATCCGAGGATCCGCTATGACTGATATCGCCCAGATAGATCCGATTGCGGCCCTACAAGACAAAGAGCCGCAAAAGCCCCCACGCAGCCAGTGGAAAGACGTTTGGGACCAGTTCCGCAAGCACAAAGGGGCTCTGTTTGGCGGCGGCTTCTTAATCTTTATCACGCTATTTGTGATCCTTGGCCCGCTGATCTGGCAGATCGATCCGCAAAAACTCGACATCCGCAATAAAGACATTCGCCCGATCTACACTTGGCTCTGGGATGGTGATGCGAAGGTCTCGTGGAACCGCCCGCTTGGCACCGACAATCTAGGGCGTGATGGGCTCGCCAATATGATCAAAGGGGGGCGCACGTCCTTGGCCGTTGGCTGGGCCGCGATGATCCTTGCGCTGGTTCTTGGAACGCTCATCGGCGTCCTCTCCGGCTACTTCAAACGCCTCGACGGTGTGCTGATGCGCTTCACGGACCTCGTGCTGTCCTTGCCTTTGCTGCCCCTTTTGCTGGTCGCAGTTACCCTCTTCCGCCAACCTCTCCGCGCGGCCTATGGCCCAGAGGGCGGTATGTTCGTGCTCATCGTCGGCATCATCGGCATCACAAGCTGGATGCAAACAGCCCGCATCGTGCGGGGCGAGATATTGGCCCTGAAAGAGCGCGAATTCATCCTCGCCGCCCGCTCTATCGGCACGACGCCCTACAAGATCATCACACGGCATTTGCTGCCCAATATCATGTCCCCCATTATGGTTTCTGCAACCTTGGGTCTGGCGACCGCGATCATTACCGAAAGCGCTTTGTCCTTCCTCGGTGTAGGCTTCCCGTCCGACTTCCCCACATGGGGCAAGATGCTGGCCGATAGCGTGCCGCGCATGACCGAATACCCTGAGCGCGTTGTTTTGCCCGGTATTGCGATTTCATTGACGGTTTTGTCGGTGAATTACTTGGGCGATGGTCTGCGGGATGCACTCGATCCTCGGATTAGAGGGCGGTAACGCAACAACGACAACACGCGGAATCAAGGGCTTTCAAGCCCGCCGCGCATATGCCGACCGCCCCATGGGCGGCATATATGGTGAGTTTGGTGCTTTGCTCAAATGTATTGCGGATGTTGCCAACATTAAGCGCATAGAAACCATGTCGATATGCCCCCCACGGTCAGCATCTGCGCGGCTTAGCGAAATGATTAGACAGCATCACGACAATGTAGCTGCATCACATAACAGCGGTTACCGGATTTTGAACCGTTGAAATGACTGTCGAGCAAGAAGTGTCGAAGGTCGGGTGTGCGGACTGGGACTAAGCCGCTCGCGCGGCAGTGGCGCTTGTTGCGGTCGTTCTACTTCCTGATCTGACGTTGTTTTC
>NZ_MLCB01000110.1 GCF_001890925.1 Planktotalea frisia | reverse complement strand
CGATGGTTGAGCAAACTCTACATTAAACTGAGGGAAGTTTCGGGGGGCAGGTCACCATAAAAAAGCCTCCCCTTCTGGATTGAAGGAGAGGCTATCATTCAGACGTACCGTCACAAGGTTTAAGCGTCGACGAGCATGCCTTTTTCTTCCGCCAAAGCGCGCATGCGCTCTTGCAGTTTTTCGAACGCGCGCACTTCGATCTGGCGAATGCGTTCGCGGCTGACATCATATTGACCGCTTAGATCTTCCAAGGTGACCGGCTTGTCGGACAAACGGCGCTGCACAAGAATGTCCTTTTCACGATCATTAAGCACATCCATCGCATTGGCGAGCATTTCACGACGCGCCTCAAGCTCATCGCGGGCTTCATAGTCGCCTGCTTGATCCGCGTCTTCGTCCTCGAGCCAATCCTGCCACTGCATGGTGCCTTCGCCATCAGAGCCGACCTGAGCATTCAAGGACGCATCCCCACCAGACATCCGGCGATTCATAGAGATGACTTCGGTCTCTGTCACACCCAGATCATGGGCAATACGCGCCACGTTTTCGGGCCGCATGTCACCCTCTTCCAGAGCACCAATTCGGTTTTTAGCCTTGCGCAGGTTGAAGAACAGCTTTTTCTGAGCCGAAGTTGTGCCAAGTTTCACCAAAGACCAGCTCCGCAGGATATATTCCTGAATAGCGGCGCGGATCCACCACATCGCGTAAGTAGACAGACGGAAACCCTTTTCGGGATCAAAACGCTTCACCGCTTGCATCAAACCAACATTCGCTTCGGAGACTACTTCGGCTTGGGGCAATCCGTATCCACGGTAACCCATGGCGATTTTCGCAGCGAGGCGAAGGTGCGACGTCACCATTTTATGCGCCGCAGCAGTGTCCTGCTTTTCGACCCAGCTTTTGGCGAGCATATATTCTTCTTCCGGCTCCAACAGTGGGAATTTCCGGATTTCCTGCATGTAGCGGTTTAAGCCACCTTCAGGCGTTGGTGCGGGTAGATTTGCGTAATTGGCCATGTCCCTGCCCCTTTATGTTTAGTGCGTTAACATTGAGTTAATATCGGCACCGGTATGTTTCAAGTCCTCCGCATCTCTGCGGCGTTGAAATAAACTTGGTCCTCTTAAACGGGAAATTCCAGATATGTGTCCGCGCGCTCACGCGCATGTGCTGTGCAAAGGCCTAAGAGCGTAAATTTTGTAACAATTGGGCCATATCATCGGGCAATTCAGCTTCAAACCGCATCATTTCACCGCTTATTGGGTGCTCAAACCCGAGCAAAGCCGCATGCAAAGCTTGGCGAGTGAAGGTTTTAGCAGCCTCTAATCCAACTTCGCTGAGCGCTTTTGCGGGCAATTTACGACGTCCACCATAGGTAGGATCACCGAGCAAGCCGTGCCCGACGTGCGCCATATGAACCCGAATCTGGTGCGTGCGGCCTGTCTCCAAACGACATTCCACCAGCGCGAGGCAATTGGGATTGCCAAAGCGTTCGATCGTTTTGGCGCGTGTAACAGCGTGACGGCCATGTTCGAACAGCACGGCTTGGCGTTGGCGATCATGTTTGTGACGCGCAAGCTGGGTTGTGATTTTCAGCACACCACCTGTTTCGAAGCTGACACCACGCACGCCACGAATACGCGGATCGGACGCTTCTGGCGCGCCTTGAGTTACCGCGAGATAAGCGCGCTCTGCCGTGTGGGCCGCGAACTGCGCCGCGAGGCCATGATGCGCTGCATCAGATTTCGCCGCGACGAGCAAGCCACTGGTTTCTTTGTCAATTCTATGGACGACGCCTGGGCGTTTGGAGCCACCAACGCCGGAGAGTTTTCCCGCGAAGTGATGCAGTAGCGCGTTGACGAGCGTGCCAGAAGGTGTGCCCGGCGCGGGATGTACGACCATACCAGCGGGCTTGTTCACAACGATAAGATCGTCGTCTTCGTAGATGATGTCGAGCGGGATATTTTCAGGTTCGATGTGGCTATCAACCGCCTCTTCGACAGTGATTTCGATCTGCGCGCCCTCGGCAATCTTGGCTTTAGGATCGGTCTGCACAGTGCCATTGATCGTGATTGCGCCCGCCTCTAACAGCTTGGCGATACGCGTGCGTGAGAGTGACGCGCTCTCTGGCACATCACGCGAAAGCGCTTTATCAAGACGCGTCGGCGGATCTATCTGAACCGCGAAGGTTATAATGGACGAGCCCATGCTGCCCCCTGAGCAAGAGATTGAAGAACCCGCGCAATTGCGATTCCTGCGCCGTCTTGTGACTGTGCTGACGACGGTGATGATTGGCGGCGTTGTATTGATAATTGCACTGCTTGTCATCCGCTTGAATGAGAAACCTAGCATGTTGCCCGAATTGGTGACTTTGCCAGAGGGTGTTGAGGCGAAAGCGGTGACATTGGGGGAAAGCTGGTATGGGATTGTGACGCAAACGGATGAGATTTTGATCTTTGATCGCTTCACTGGAAAATTACGCCAGCGCATTCAGATTACGCCTGCGCAGTAACGCGTTAACCAGTTGTTTACTTGATGATTGATTAAGCACGGTTTGCGCACGTAAGTTAACACATCCTTAAAGGCCTGCGGCAGAAGTCGCATCCTCTCACTGCCTCTTAGATCCATTTTCATGATTGGAGACGCACGTGAGACTCTCTTTCGCAATTTGCTGTGTTTTTGCCCTAAGCGGCTGTGCAAATGACAAAACTGACCTGCCCCCCGAAACTTCCCTCAGTTTAATGTAGAGTTTGCTCAACCATCGA
>NZ_MLCB01000109.1 GCF_001890925.1 Planktotalea frisia | reverse complement strand
CAGGTGGCGGTGGGTATCAGTCGCTATCGTTCTCGGGCAATGTTGTTAAGGGGCCATTGAGCAATGCTCTGGTTGGTTTGGATTATGACGGTGATGGTGTTGTAGATAGTTCTACAGTGCTCACTGACGCTGATGGCAACTTCAGCATAACGCCATCTCAGGCGAGCTATACAGTTATTGCCGTGACGGATGAGAGCACCATTGATGCTTCATCTGGAACCGTTCTCTCGGGCATTACTTTGAAAGCGCCTCAGGGTGCGTCGGTTGTCACTCCCACAACCACATTAATGGAAGAGGGCAATTTAACGGCTGCGCAAGTTGCTAGCGTTTTGGGGCTGCCTGATGGTGTTGATCCACTGACGTTTAATCCTTTTGCTGATGGGGTTAGTGCAAGTGATGCGCTTGCAGTGGAAAAGGCGAGCCAGCAAATCATGAGTGTTGTGAATGCCTTTGCGTCTGCCGCTGAAGGTGCAGGGGCTACGGAGGCCGCAGCTTATACGGCTGCACTCAATTCCATTGTTGAGGTGGTTAAGACCAAAGCGGCTGCTAGCGGCTCGCTAGACCTGACAAATACGGCGGACCTGGCGCTTATCAAAACGCAGGCCAAAACAGAGATGGCTGCCACCTCTGGAGTAAACACAACGGCTTTTGATGCCTTGGCTGATGACACAGCAACGGCAATTGAAAATGTGAACACAAAGATTGCTACGGTGTCTGATCTCACCTCAGATGCGTCAAAGAATATTTTCTCTACAACTCAAGTTTTGGCAGATCAGGTCAAGACTGCGGCTGCGGCTGAGGTCAGTAGTGCGGGATCGGGCGGCAGCAGTATCACTTTCACAGATAGCAATGTGGTGAATACAGCGGCGAGTAACAAAGCTCCAACAAACATCGCGCTGAATTCAAGCGCCATAAGTGAAGCTGCAAGCTCTCCGGTGATTGGCACACTGACCACTACTGATAGTGACCAAACGGCTGGGGTTAAGCCGACCTACGCACTTGCTAAGTTAGCAGGCTCGGATCATGCAGCATT
>NZ_MLCB01000108.1 GCF_001890925.1 Planktotalea frisia | reverse complement strand
TTCGTGAATCATGACGACAAACCAGCATCAAGGCAATTAATGGGTCCTGAGCCTAGCTTCCAGTCGAGGCCAACAGACCAATATGGGTCGGAGGCAGATGTTATTATATTTTTACGGGCAGTAATTCCGCTATTGGTCGATGCTGTGCCGTTAGCCGCGAAGTCCCACTTACTCACTCCAAAGGCGAAATGTGTCGATACATCTTCAGAGAAGGGGTGCACAACGGAAATGCCAAAGTCGTTGGAATCATATTGAATGTCTGAGTTGCCTGTCAGTGGGCTACCGTTACGACTTCCGGTCAACGTAGGTGCTCTGAGATCGCGATTGTGCATCTGGTATTCTAATTTGATCTTTTGGCCTCTGCTGTTCTCGTAGATTTTAATCTTGGCGCCTAACCCTGTGTAAGTTCCTGAAACATCGCCCATGAGGTTTGCACCAGCAAAGCTGACTTTTTGATTTGGGGTGAACCCGTAACCTGCCGCAGCGGTTAGTTCAAAGTTGTTTATCACGTTGAAATTGAATGCAATACCTGCGACGCCGAGTGCATATTGGGAGCTCACCCCATCAACAACAATTTGGTTGTCAGCTTGCTCATAAAGAGCAAATGGACTGACGCCAAACGTATCGGCGAGACTTAATGAAGGTGCCGAAAATCCAAACATTGCTACAGATGTGATCAAGAGCTGTGGGCGCTTTTTGAAATTCATCGGCTTTAATCTCACATCGGCTTTAATCTCACATCGGCTTTAATCTCACATCGGCTTTAATCTCACATCGGCTTTAATCTCACGTTGACACTAAGCGTGTTAGTTGGGATGCTTTGCTGTGTCCATCCCGACGACGATCATTCTGGAGCTAAATTGGATCATTCTGGAGCTAAATTGTATGTCAAAGTTTGTGTTCCCAAAAACTGCGCGTAATCTTTCGCCATTGTCGTTGCTGGTATTAGCGGCCTGCAACGGTGATAGCACGACGGGTGACGATCCAGGTGGCGGTGGGTATCAGTCGCTATCGTTCTCGGGCAATGTTGTTAAGGGGCC
>NZ_MLCB01000107.1 GCF_001890925.1 Planktotalea frisia | reverse complement strand
ACCAGATACGCCGCCAACCTTCAAACCGCCCAAACACCAGATTCAGTCATAGCTCAAATGGAACACAGTCTGACCTGCTGAGGCTCCTGCATTGATACCAACATTGAAGCCTGTGACTGTGTTGTCCTTCTCAAGGATAGACTGTCGCTGCTCATGTAGCATTGCTTCAATAGCATTACGTTCAGGCTGATATAGGTCGAAGTAATCAGCTACGTGTCGCTTGGGGATGATGAGAGTGTGACCTTCTGTAACAGGGAAAGCGTCCTTGATAGCAATGCAAAGCTCATTCTCAGCCATGATACGCCCAGCGCCTAGCTCACAGAAGATACAGTCAGTCTGACGGTTGTTATAGCTATCCAAGATACCTCTAAAGTCAGTATCGTCAGTATCCCTCTTGTTGGTGTTGCAGGTCATGCAAAGGGCTTGGTAGTTGCTTATGTGATCAGGGCCACCTTTTGACCTCGGAGTCGTATGATCAACATGGAGGGCGACCTGATCTTCATGTCCTCCGCACAGCTCACAGCGATGTTTTGCACGTTTTAGGACGTTGTAACGTATGCTGCCCGATACATAACCGCTGTCAGGCCCTCTGTGGCCCCATATGGCCTCACCACGCTTGCTTATGTATGCGTTGATGGCTTCATCACACATGGCTTGTAGGGCCGCTCTCTCCGCCTCTGTGTGGGTCGTTTCGGTAAGGCGATAACCCGTAATCTGACGACCGTCTTTGACTGACTCAACGACACCATTGTTGGTTAGGACTTTGCCGACCATAGTCTTGGTACGGAGTGAGTAGTACTCAACTTGAGATTGGTCGTAAGCCAGTAACGCCTTTGCAATCTCTTCCGTGGTTGCCTGACCATCGTTTTTCAGCAAAGCCTTAATCATCAAGGGCTGGTAGATGTGCGACATCCTCATTCTGTTTTGAATGAAATCCCGTAGAACAAACTTGTCGTCAGCGTTTTCCATCATCAAACTATGAACAGAATATAAAGGTTTTGCCAGAATGTATCACGCAATTGATTTGGCCGCATTAGACGAATACCTGTCCTCAGATGACAGTCCGGATAACTGCATGATGCTGTCCGACCTCGACGGCTTCATCCATGGGATACTGTGTTGTCCTACAATAATCCCACCTGAGGAATGGATGCCTGTAGCCTTTGGTGCTGATCCTGAGCCTCTGCCACGTTCGATTGTTCAGAGCGTCGCCGACTTGTTCGGGAATGTTTCCTACGGCCTCACCTCTAACCCGCCAATGGTTGAGCCGATCTTCTGGCAAGCGAAGGAGGGGCATGTGATAGCCATGGATTGGTGTGAAGGCTTCATGCAGGCTATCTCGCTACGCCCAAAGGAATGGTTGAGGCTTACCGAGAGCGGTACTGATGGTCACCTTATGACACCGATCATGCTTCACCTCATGGATGATGCAGGCAACTCCGTAATGGGTCTGCCGCAAAAAGACTTAGATAAAGTGTTGGACCAAGCTGCTGAGGATATTCCAACAGCCGTTGCAGGTATATTCGACTACTGGCGCAATATTCGGCACGGTAGTGGCCTATCCCACTGATTGATGCACTTCGATGACGTTGCCTTCTGGATCATGGAAGAAGACCTGATGCCATTCTTTGGCGAAGGCTGTGCCATAATCTGAATAGGGAATGCCCTTGCTATCCAGAAGCGCCATAAATGCAGTAATATCGTCAGTACGAAAGGCTATATGACCTCGCTCAATCGGATTGATGACCTCTCCATTCTTGAAGGCGACAGTCAGGTCCTTGGTTGCCAAGTGCATCTGCATCTTACCATCTGTGGCAAACCTGATCTTCCCATCATAGCCGCTTGAACTTGTCGCATCAGGTCTTGGGAATGATTGGATAGGGATGTCATCAAGGCCAAGCACCTGCGTGTAGAAGTCGTGCAATCTGTCCACATCATCTGCGACAAAATTAATATGGTGGAACTCAAGTTTCATGTTCGTTTGATGCTCCCAATCCATCTATACTTTTGGAAAAGATCCCTTTGCTCGTAAACTCCATTATCACCTCTTCTTTTTGGTTGCTCACAGATACTTTGCTGACCACTACTCCAATGTTTGGCCGACTTTTTGAGGGAATTGTGTCAAGGACCTCCATCTGCACTGAGAGTACGTCTCCTGGATAAACTGGTCGAAGCCATCTCAGGCTATCAATTCCAGGCGACCCCAAAGACCGCCCATTCTTATCCATGTTGGCCACCATCATTGCCATCGTCATTGAACAGGTATGCCAGCCACTTGCGCATAGCCCACCGAACAGAGATTGCTTTGCGGCTTCATGGTCAAGGTGAAAGAACTGTGGGTCGTATCTCCCAGCAAATTCAATTATCTCTTCCTCGGTTACCTCGTAGGCACCAAAGTTCTGTTTCTGCCCAATCTCAAAGTTTTCGAAAGGGATGTACTTAAGTTCTGTCGTAGCCATTGTCATTAGATACCAGTCCTACGTTTGTTCATATCATGCTGATATTGTGTTATAATCTCTATTTGTTCTAGTAATGGGAGAGGCATAGGAGACAGTCCCTAAGCCCTTACTCTTACCTGCCTACTCACTCTGCTTATACTCTGTCAGTTCTAGCCAATTAATGAACTTAGCCTTCCTATCAAGATACTGACTAGTCGGATCAATACGGATAGGCGTATGGTATTCAACCACTACGAGTTATTGTCAAATCTGGTGTTTGAGGATTGTTGGTGACCTGCCCCCCTAGGCTCCCTCATTCATAACGAGAGTTTGCGGGTTTGGATTTCATATTCTTTAT